>JAPOON010000780.1 GCA_026713405.1 Gammaproteobacteria bacterium | reverse complement strand
GCCTACACCAGTGTCGTGACGAAGGCGATTCTGATGGCGGGCGCGACGCGCTTCGACTACCGGCTCACGGCCTTCTGGGAGCAACCAGGGCAGGACAACGAGTACGCGATAAATCGTGGCATATCACGACGTCACCCGCTATTCCTCAACGGGGAGTGGATGCGGGGTTCGGAAGCGCTGCCGACCGACCGTCGGTACGGCGCGGGGTCTCTGAACATGCTGAGCGCGTACGACATCCTCGACGCCGGGGAGTTCGACGCGGAAGGGACCGTGCCAATAGGCGTACGCGGGTGGGACTACGCGCAGCGGCTTGCCGTCGGCGATTCGGTGACCTATCCGATGTCGATCGCCCGGGAGTCCATGTTCTCGGCAGTACTGGTGTGGCACCGGTACGTCGACGACCGCATCGTGAGCCACCTGCCGGACTACGAACTGAGCGTCTACGACGTGAATGGCGCCAGGGTGGCGCTCAGCGACAGCACCACGTCGAACGTGGAACTGGTGGAGACGAAGCTGGCGCCGGGCACGTACCAGATGAAGGTGCGGGTGAAATCCGATGGCGGAAGCACGGATGGGCTGTCCTACGGCCTGGCGTGGACCACGAAAGAAGTGCTGGCGCAACCGACAAGCGTGGCGGTGGCGAAATCCGGTAGGAACTGGACCGTCTCCTGGGACCGACAAGCAAACCGGAAGTACCGCGTAGTCGTCGCGCGGGACGCGGCGCACACGGATGTGGTCAAAGAGGTCTACCGTCCGCGCTCCGGCATCGCTAGTGATGCCGCAAGTTACGCCTACTCGATCCCGGCCGACAGAACGCCTAGGTACTTCCGGGTGTACGCGTACCCCGAAGACGGGCGCGTGGCGTACGAGTACCCCTCCGAACCGGTCGAGGTCCGGTCGCTGGCCCCGGGACTCGTGACCGGCCTCGTTGCGACGGCGAACGGCGCGGAAGCGATCACGTTGTCGTGGTCGGCCCCCGAGTACGGCGGGAGCACGTCGATCACGGGATACTGGATCGAGTGGTCCGCAGACGGCGAGAGCGACTGGTACCCGCTGAGGACGACTGTGGGAACGGCGACGCGGTTCACGCACCGCGGGCTGGGGGTGGAGTCCACCCACCATTACCGGGTGTCGGCAATCAACGCGGCGGGGAAGGGCCCGGCTTCCGCGCCCGCGAGCGCGACGACGGATCGGTGGACGGGATACACCCCGGGGATCACGAGCGCGTCGACCTTCGAGGTCGCGGAAGGCACGACAGCGGTGGCAACGCTGGCGGCGACGGATGTCGACACCGCGGTCGCGGACCTTGAGTGGTCCATCCCGTTGGACGCGGCGGGCGGCGCGGATCGGGGCCGATTTTCACTCACTACCGGGGGCGTGCTGTCGTTCACGGCGGAGAAGGATTTTGAAGCGCCGGACGATGCCGGCAGCGACGGCAGCTACCAGGTTACCGTGCGGGTGTCGGATAGCGACAATACGGACACGGCGGACCTGACCGTGACGCTGACGAACGTGAACGAGGCGCCGATGGCGAACGCCGGCGAGGACTTAAGCGGTATCGAGCCGGGATCGCTGGTGACGCTCGACGGTTCGGGCGAGGACCCGGACGCGGGCGATTCGCTGACGTTCCTGTGGTCGCAGACCGCGGGCGACAGCGTCACGCTTGCGGCCACTGCGGCGCGCCGGCCGACGTTCACCGCGCCGGACAATCTCGCGGAATCCGAAGAACTGACGTTCACGCTGTGGGTGAGCGACGCGGCAGGGCTTGCTCACGCAGACAGTGTGTCCGTGACCGTTTTGCCCAACAGGCCGCCCCTGACGGCGTCGTTCGAGAATGTGCCGGAGACACACGACGGTTCGATGGCTTTCACGCTTCGGCTGCGGTTCAGCGAGGACGTACGCCTCAGCGACCGGGCGTTCGCGACTGGGCTGTTTTCGATCACGAACGGGACGATCGGGCAGGCCAGTCGCGTCACGCCGGGGAGCAGCATTGCCTGGGACTTC
>JAPOON010000779.1 GCA_026713405.1 Gammaproteobacteria bacterium | reverse complement strand
GGGGCATCGAAGACCTGTCGCTGGTCCACGTCGAACCTTGGGTTTCGGGCGTTCGCCACCCAACGCAGGATGCCGATGCCCGCACCCTGCGCGCCCTGGCCTTCGTCCACGAGCACCCCCACGACAACTACTACGCGAGGCCCGTGGAGGGACTGATTGCGTTTGCGGACCTCGACAAGGGCACCGTAGTGATCGAGGACTACGGCGTGGTGCCCGTTCCCACCGAGCCCGCGGAGTACGCCGCCGACCGCGTGGAGAAACTGCGCGATGACCTGAAGCCGCTCGAGATCACGCAACCGGATGGCCCGAGCTTCGAAGTGGACGGCCACCTCATCCGCTGGCAGAAGTGGCAGTTGCGCATTGCCGTCACGCCCGTTGAGGGCCTGGTGGTTTACGACGTTCGATACGACGACGACGGCCACGACCGGCCGGTGCTCTATCGGGCGTCGTTGTCCGACATGGTAGTGCCTTATGGCGACGGCTCGAAGATGCACTTCTGGAAGAATGCCTTCGATGCCGGCGAAGCCATGATGGGCACGCTGACGAACTCGCTGACACTGGGCTGCGACTGCCTGGGAGAAATCCACTACTTCGACAACACGCTGCTGACGCCCGACGGCGACACCCTGCTCATCGAAAACGCGGTGTGCCTGCACGAGGAGGACTACGGGATACTGTGGAAGCACACCAATGTTTTCAACCCGGAAGTTACCCCGGAAGTGCGCCGCTCGCGGCGCCTGGTGGTCAGCACCGTCAATACCGTGGGCAACTACGAGTACGGGTTCTATTGGTATTTCTACACCGACGGCACAATCCAGATGGAGATCAAGCTGACCGGCGTAGGCGCCGTTTCCGTGGTGGGCGAAAGCCAAGGCACCGACTCGGCTCCCATGGTGGCGCCCGGAATCGCCTCGCCCATCCACCAGCACCTGTTCTGCTTCCGCCTCGATTTCAACGTCGATGGAGCGGAGAACTCGGTTTGCGAGATGGACGTGGAACCCTTGCCGGCAGGGCCCGGAAACCCGCATGGCAGCGGTTTCCGTTCGGTCGCCCGGGTGCTCGGCACCGAACAGGAAGCCAAGCGCGAACTCGCCCCGGAACGTGGCCGCAACTGGCGCGTGATCAACCCGAACGTAACCAATCGCTTCGGCAATCCGGTGGGCTACAAGCTGGTGCCCCAGGCCAGCGCGCCGTTGCTTACCGGGCCGGATTCGCTGCACACGAAACGGGCGAGGTTCGCGTGCCACAACCTCTGGGTTACGCCCTATGCCCGCGATGAGTTGTACGCGGATGCGGGCCCGTTCACCAACCTGCACTCCGGTGCGGCCGGCCTGCCCATCTACACCCAGCAGAACCGGAATACCGAAAACACCGACATCGTCGTGTGGCATACGTTCGGCGTGACCCACGTTCCGCGGCCGGAGGACTGGCCCGTGATGCCGGTCGAATACACGGGATTCACGCTGATGCCGGTCGGCTTTTTCGATCGCAACCCGGCACTCGACGTCGCACCGTCCGGGCATTGCGGGGACTGACCGAGCGCGCAGTTCTCGAACTGCCGTCCATGCAAAGGCCACAAAAGCCGTGACCTATTCATGAACAAATCACTGGCGCCGTCCGAGCCTCGTGAACCTGGCGGAAGGCGACAACCTCGGCGCTACGGTGGACTTTCGTCGCGTCTATGCGACAGCGATCGACGGCTGGCTGGGGAGCGGGCAGGCCGCCACCGTGCTCAAGGGCAACTTCGAGACGTTGCCCGTATTCGGGTGACCTCGTTAGCGCCATATGCCACCGTGGTGATCGCCACGGCGCGGGACATCGTCGAGCACTGCGGCGTGGCGCGCCTTCTCCACGTCGACTTCCCGCTCGGCAATCCGGTTGGCGTCCCGCTTGATAGGGCGATGCCTATGACAACTGGATGACGGCGAAGGCGCAGCACAGGAAGAAGAAGGAAGCCGAAGGGAAGATCTGGCCGATCCCCGCTGTACCGATTGCGCCGGAAGTTGCTTCGTTGCCGTGATCGTGAATAACCTGAACTTTTTGCTGTAGAATCCGGGCTCGGAGGAACGATTTGATCATGGCACCCAAGCTCATCGTCTACAGCACGCCCCTTTGCGCGCCCTGCGAGACCCTGAAGCGGATCCTCAAGACGGAGGGCCTGGACTTCGACGTGGTCGATCTGATGGTGGACGAGGAAGCCGCCGCGCTCATGGAGGGCGAGGGCATTCGCACCTCACCGGTGCTCAGCATCGACGGAAAGCTCCATAAAGGCGCGGACCTCGAGATGGGAAATCTCGTCGCGCTGCTCGATTTTTGATCCGGGGGCGACCGGATGATCTGTTGCGCAATCGGAGCACTCATCGTCGCTGCGATCTGTTCACGCATTCCCTTCCTGAGGGGAGTCATGAACAGAAGAATAGAGCGGGCGATGAAGGAGCGGGAGCAGGCGGCGGCGTGGCGCCTGCGGGCACCGTCCGTTGAAGAACCGTCTGCACACCGACTCGCAGCATAGGTACGGCATAGGAAAAGAGCATGAGTCAGACATTCGACGATTTCGTACCCGCGCGATATCCGGGGCCGGTCACGACAGCGAAACAGACGCGGGCGAAGATCTTCTATCTGGCACTCGCGGGCTTCGGCTTCACGCTGGCGCTCCTGGGGGGGAGCAGCGGGCTTCAGGCGTTTGGCCTCGGGATGGTCTTCCCGGGCGCCGGATTCCTTCAGTACCTGGGCGATAGCTGGTTCTGGACAGCCGCTCACCTCTTGCTGTTCCTGTTCTCTGCCGCGGCATTCCGTTTTTCGCTCTTCTACCTCTGGTTCTTTACCGGAAACGCTGTCGGGCCCGTTGCGATCTGGTTCCTTTCCGCGCTGGGTGCCGGCCTCATGAACCATCAGCATCAATTCGAGGCCGCTCCGGTCCTCGTGCTTGCCCTGCTGATCGGGTCGGTGGGCTTTTTCCGACGCGCGAACAGGAAGGTGCGACGAACGCGCAAGGAGAGTCTGGAAAGGAGAAGGGCGGCGATCGCCGAAGCGAAAATCAGGGCGCCGGCGAGCCCCATCGATCCGGCGACCGGCCTTCGGGAAGTGAAGGAACTGAGCCCCGAGGACCTCAAGCTGCTCCGCTACGCCTACGACCGGTCCCTGCAACCGGTCGATGAGTGGAACGGATTCACCAAGAAGGACGAATGGCAAGGCAACGCCACGCGCTACCAACTCTCGTATCTCGGATGGGCGCTGTCACTCACCAACTTCACCGCTCTTCCAGCGATGAGAGGCTACCTGCAGCAAGCCCAGCTCAACCTCATCGAGAAATGGAAGGAGCCTCGCGTCTGGTCCTACTGGCGCTGGGAGAGGCTGTTCGGGGGGCTTGTCTGGGACCCGGATCCGTTTCCGGTCGACAACGTGATGTTCTCCGGTTACCTGGGGAAGTCGCTGGGGTTCTACCAGAACGCGACGGGCGACCGCCGCCATGACGAGAAAGGCGCGTTCACCCTGAGAGGTTCAAGCGGAAAAGAGTACGCTTACGACTATCCGAAGATCTGCTCGATTCTTGCAAAGCAGAAGGAAGAAGCCGAGTTCGGCCATATCGGATGCGAGTTCAATTTCCTGTATCCGTTCTGCAACGCCTTCGGAAACACCGCACTCGCCGCGAAATCGGCCGGCATGGCCGCTACCGACACGTTCGGCGGCGCCGTCGGTTGGGCGGAGCGTCAGCCCCGGTATCGGGAAAGCTACCGGGATGAATTCATGGACATCGATGGCACGGTAATGTTGGGGAAGACGAAGTGGCTGGGGCTGCCCGTGTCTCTGCCCGGGATGAAAGACTCCTTTTCCCTCCTGATTCAAGCGGCGTATCTCAACCCCGTACTGCCCGACCTGGCCGCGTTTCAGTACGAAGTCGCCAAGTCGGAGGTGCTCGAACGGGCCGGGAAGATCGATCTGGAGTCGATCACATCGGCCGATCCGGCCACGGGAGAGAACGGCATCGGCTGGACCGCAGGGATGCTTCATCTCGCGGCGCAAGAGCAAGGCGATGCGCAGACGGCCGAGCTGGCCGCGAAGCTCATCGAGGAGCAGTGTCCATCCGTCGTCTCGGACGGCGTCATGCATTACCCCGGGGAGTCGGTGGTCGTTCACGCCAAGATGATCATGGGCCGGGTGGCGACCACCAACTGCCAGTACGACCTCGCCAACAAGGGCGGTGACGAGCGATGGCTGCACGGGCCCCTGCTGACCGATGCCACCTATCCGAAAGTGCAGGTCGCGAAAGCCGTGAGCGACGGCACCCACCTGGAGTTGGTGCTTTACCCGGAAAACGAACCGGACGCCCAGGAGATCGAGCTCTCGCAACTCGAGGCTGACAGGCAATACCGGGTCACGGGCAGCTCCCGCAACGAACAGGTGCTTTCCGCGGACACCGAGGGCAAGGCCAGGCTGTCCATCCACCTCGATGGACGCACAGCGTTAAGGATCGAGCGGGTCTAAACTGCGGCAAAAATCTTCGGCGATCACCGCGGCCTTTGGTGCAATATGCGGGCGAGCCTGCAGGTTCCGGCGTCGCGGCTCGTCACCGCGTGGTCCAACTGCCTTTACAGGCGGGTCTTCGGCTGGTTGGACATCAGGTCAGCCACCGTCATGTCATCCCCCGTGACCGTCCGCTTCGTTAGCAGGTCGCGCGTACCCGTCACGGGTCTGCGGCAAACGGCGGCCTAAAATCCGCGAGGCGATGACCGTGCGCAGGATCTGGGCCGTACCGCCCCCAATGGTGAACATGCGGGCGTCACGCACGATGCGTTCCACCGGCGAGTTGCGCGAATAGCCTTTGGCGCCATACAACTGCAAGGCGTCATTGGTGACCCTGATCGCCATTTCCGAGGCGAACAGCTTCGCCTGCGCGGCCGCGGTCGGATCCGGGAACGGGCTGTCCCGGGAGCCGCGCGAACGGGCTGCGCTGTGGATCATGAGCCGCGCCGCCTCGATCTGCGTCGCCATGTCGGCAAGCATCCACTGCAGGCCCTGAAACTCGGCAATCGGCCGTCCGAACTGTTCCCGGTCGAGGGCGTATTGCCTTGCTCCTTCATAGGCTCCGGTTGCCAGCCCCAATGCAACCGAGCCCGCGCCTACCCGTTGGGTGTTGTAGGCATTCATCAATTCGGAAAAACCGCGCCTGAACCCGCCGGGCGGCGTCAGGACCCGGTCGGCGGGCAGTTCGAGATCTTCGAGGTGCACTTCGGTTTCAGGAATACCGCGCAAGCCCATCGTGGGTTCACGTCGACCGATGCGCAACCCCCCATCCCGGTCGCGAACGGCAATAAATCCACCGATGCCCTGCTCCGCCCCCTGCCGGTCAAACACCCGGGCGAAGATCAGGTGGAGCCTTGAGACACCGCCGCCGGTAATCCAGTGCTTCATACCGTTCAGCACGTACGTATCGCCACGGTGATCGGCACGGGTGGTCATCTCCGAGGCGGCACTGCCGGCCTGAGGCTCGGTAATGCAGATGGCGGGCTTGTCTCCGGCCAGGACGAGAGCGGCGGCGAGTTCCTTTTTCGCAGGTGTGCCGGAGTGCATGATGGCCGAAAGCGCCCCCATATTCGCTTCGACCGCAATGCGTCCGGTCACCCCGCACACTTTCGCCATCTCTTCGATCACGAGCATCGCGTCAAGATAACTCAGCCCGGCCCCACCGAACTCCGGGGGGATGGTCATGCCAAGCAATCCGGCCTCGTTGAGCGCACGCACGTTCTCCCAGGGGTACTGTTCGTCGCGGTCGACCTGCGCAGCGCGCGGCGCGATCACCTCCCGGGCCAATTCGCGCGCTTGTGCCCGCAACGCAAGCTGCGACTCGGTCAGCGCGTAATGAATTGCCGGAACCCTGCCTATGAGTAGAGCTGTGCGGCCCTCTGGCGCGCGTGTTCCGCACGCCCCTCGTCGCCGCACGCCTGTAACACGGTTGCGTACTTCTGCCAGCTCCCGGGACTGTTCGGCTTGAGCAGCGCCCGCTGCGCCAGCAGCACCCGTGCCAGCTCATGGCGTTCGGCGCGCATGGCGGCCTCGATGAGAATCTGCGTAAAGATGTCCCGCTGCGCATGGGAGCCGCCGATCCCGAACCAGCGGTCGCGTAGCGGCCACAATGCATCTACCGCCCGGGCATTCTCCCCGTTTTCGAACGCCAGCACGCCTTCACACATCGGCACCACCACGTCGGTCATCAGCGAAGCGGAGTAATTGTCAGGCGTGTGGCCAAAGGACTCGAGGGAGTCGATATACGCCCGCGCGGTCTCCCTGTCGTCCGCGCATGCCAGCGCCATCAAGCTGTGCAGATCGGTAAAAGCCAGCACATGATCGTCGACCCGGTTGCGCGCGTACTCCGCCAGGGGCTCCCAGCGATCGCCGACATCGACCCCCAGCAATTCCAGCCGCTTGAGCAGGGAAGCGCCGTTCTGGACATCCAGGAAGAATTCCGTGTTCGCGGCCAGTATCCGGTTGTCGTAGACGTCCAGGGTAAAGTCATAGTCGCCCTTGTCGAGCACGAACAAGGCCATGTGCCACCAGACATGGCCCTGAAACGGGTTGCGATCGGCCCATTGCTCCACCGGCCGGTCGATCAGCGCGATCCCCTCGTCCTGGCGGCCCTGCATCTCCATAACGTGCGCGACCGAGTGGATCGCCCACAGGTCATCCGGATTCAGGTCGAGGGACTGGCGGCCGAAGGCTTCGGCCTGCGCATAATCGCCGCATTCTTCAAGCCCAAAGGCCAGCATGGCGAGGACGAAGCTGTAACCCGGCATCGACTCGTCCCACAAGTCGAACACCCCCGCCACGGTATTGCGAATGACATAACTCCGACCGTTCCACAAGTTGGAATGGTGGTGCATCTTGAGCGCCAGCAGGTCGTGGGGAAAGTCGGCCAGTATGGCCTCCCAGGCCGCACTGGCCCGTTCGAGATTGCCGGTTGCCAACCCTTCCAGGGCATCGCAGTGCAGGCGTTCGCGGCGCGCGTCAGCCGCGAGATGGCGGCGGGCCTGTGCCGCGGCGACCAGCATGTTCGGGCGCACCGCAACGGTCTCGAGCATGGAAAGAACGTAACCGCGGAGAACGTTCCCCATCGGAAAGTCCGGATCGAGTTCGAGCACACGCTTCAGGTTTTTCGGCGCGGCGAGCCGATAATTCCAGAGGTCCGTCAGTACCCCCTCATACTCGGTCAGAGCCTCGGCATTGGTCACCGTTATGGCAAGACCTCGAACGTCGGTTGGCATGAACTTTCTCCTTCGCGTTGCGCCCGCCACGATGACCGAGACTCCCCTCAACATGGTAACCGGACTCCCAGTGGACAACAATCCGCGCGGCAACCTGTATCCTACGGCGCTCGACGGCCGGGGCAGAGTCGCGCACTGAGATGAAAACGGACGAAAGCGACGTCAACGAAACGCGGGCAACCGTCGCCCTGGTCGCATTGACCGTGGCGGCGATTGCGTACTGGAACGCCATGCCGATTCTCATCGGCGGCTTTGTCGATGAATTCGGGTGGTCTCCGCAACTGGCGGGAAGAATCTCATCGCTGCAACTGTTCGCAACGATGTCGATGCTCTGCGTTGCCACCATGACCGTGCATCGCTGGAACTTGCGAAGGACGGTTCTTTTCGCCGCCTGCCTGTTCGTTCTCTCCGACTTCTGCGCCGCATGGTTCGACAGCGTGACGCTGATGATCCTGACACGCATCGTCTCCGGGTTGGCGGCGGGTGTAATCCTGGGTGCCGTATATGCTGCCATTTCAAGGGTAAGGCAGCCGACCCGTGTCTACGGGATCGTTGTCGCCAGCATGTCGCTGTCCGGTCTCGTCTGGTTCCTGGGCATACCGCCTTTGCTGGAACACTCCGGGATGACCGGTCCCTTTCTGGGCTTCGCGGCGGCTTCACTGGCAGCCCTGGCCATAGCCCTGGCGTGGTTTCCCCGTTTCAGGGGGCGGGGAGATGTCGCCTCGGTTCAACTCGGCCTGTTGAGCATTTTGACGTTACCGGTATTTCTTCTCGCAATGGGCTTCTTTATCCAATCCGTGGTCAGTGGGGCCAACTGGGCATACTGGGAGCGGATCGGCGTCAACTCCGGGCTGAGTGCGCAGGGCGCCGGTGTCGTCCTGTCACTGGGGGCTGTCTGCGGCATGCTCGGGGGGGCGCTTGCTGCCTGGATGGACGGCAAGGTCGGCGACGCAACGGCCCTGGTAGCCGGCCTTGCGGTCATGGGAGCCGGTTTTGTCACGGCGCTTTACTACAACCCGGTCGCCTACGTTGCCGCAACGGTGATTTGGAACGTCACCCACAGTGTCGTTCTGACGTTCTTTCTCGGCCTGTTCGCCAAGGCGGATGCCTCGGGCAGGCTGGTCAATGCAGGCAACCTCCTCTGGTATGCGGGTGGGGCTGTCGGGCCCGCTGCCGCAAGTCTGGTGCTCGTGGCGGGCAACTACAGTCCGATGATTTATGCCTGCTCCTTCGGGGTGCTGGCAAGCCTGGTCGTGATCGTGCCCGTGCTGGTGAAATCTGCCGCGGCGAACCCCAGGTATTGATGTTGACGAACCCGACCTCGGTCCGCTTCCGGGAATAGATGCGCCTGGTTCAGGTACTCCAAATCGCCGATGTTGAGAGCGGTCGCGTCGGCCTGCCAGGGCCCGCCCGACCTCGTTCGACTTTCACTGGAGCACGATCGTTTTTTTACGTTCTAGTAATGCAGCCATCTAGCCCGCAAATCTCACCATTAAACTGGAATGGGACCTCGATTTATTGGATAATGTGAGTGGATTCAATTACTTACACTATTCCAACAAAGAGGTCCCATGAACACACAGTGTACGCCCAGGCAACTTGAATTTCACGCCTTTGGCCGCCGCGAAGTTGTCGGTCGTTTCGACGCCGGTCGGCTCACCTCCGATGGCGGCGCCATCCTGCTGCGCGAGGTGGATCGCCGCTTGGGGCTGATGCAGCGCATCGCAGATTGCTTCACCGATTATCGCGACCCCAGGAAGGTCGAACACTCGGTGTTGGAGATGGTTACCCAGCGGGTGGGTGGGATTGCCCTGGGCTACGAAGACCTCAACGATCACGACGCGTTGCGCGGCGACAGCCTGTTGGCGCTCTGGGCGGGCAAGGCCGACCTGACCGGTGCGCAGCGACCCCGGGAGCGGGATCGGGAGTATGCGCTGGCGGGTTCGAGCACGTTGAACCGCCTGGAGTTGGGTAAGCCGGAGGATGCGGCCCGGGATCGCTACCGCCGCATCGCGGCGGATGCGGATGCCCTGGACCGAGTGCTGGTGGATCTGTTCCTGGATGCCCACACCGAGGCGCCGGCAGAACTGTGGCTGGACCTGGACGCCACGGACGATCCGCTGCACGGCAATCAGGAGGGGCGTTTCTTTCATGGTTACTACAAGAACTACTGTTACTTGCCGCTCTACATCTTTTGTGGCGAGCATCTGTTGTGCGCACGACTGCGGCCATCGAACCGGGATGCCAGCGCCGGCAGCGTCGAGGAGTTGACCCGCATCGTTGGCCGGATTCGCCAACGCTGGCCCGAGGTGCGCGTGGTGGTACGGGGCGATTCCGGATTTTGCCGGGAATCGATCATGCATTGGTGCGAGTGCAACGACGTGGACTATGTGCTCGGTCTGGCGCGCAACGAGCGCCTGGTGGGACACATTGAGAAGGCCCTGCACAAGTCCCACAACCGCTATGCGACGACGGGTGCGCCGTCGCGTCGGTTTCGGGTGTTTCGCTACCGGACCCGAACATCCTGGAGCCGCGCGCGCCGGGTGGTGGCCAAGGCCGAGCATCTGGCGAAGGATCCCAACCCGCGCTTCGTGGTGACCAGCCTGGGCCCGGCGGTGGCCGGGCCGCAACGACTCTACGAACAACTGTATTGCGCCCGTGGCGACATGGAAAACCGCATCAAAGAGTGTCAGCTCGAACTGTTCGCCGACCGGACCAGCACGGCGACGCTGCGCGCCAACCAACTGCGTCTGTATCTTGCGTCCTTCGCCTATGTGCTCATGCACGGCCTGCGGCGCCTGGGCCTGGCCGGCACGCGCTGGGCTCGGGCGCAATGCGGAACCCTTCAAGTGAAGCTGCTCAAGGTCGCAGCCCGGGTGCGGATCACCGCACGCAAGGTCTGGTTGTCGTTCTCATCGGTCTACCCCTACCGGGACGCGTTTACGGCCGCCGCAAACGCGCTCTGTCGGGGACCGACCCGCGCCCCGCCTGCGTAACCGGATTCGCGCCGACCCATCACACCGACCGGCTCACCCGCCGGGGAGGACCCACGCCTGAAAGACAGCCCGTGGCTGCCACCGCCGTGGCACAGTCACGTTTCCGACCCTGCCGAGAGCCAAAATTGCCTCAATATCGCCGCACAGGCATGCGTTTACAGCACTGGCACTTTCTAACAAGCAAACAAACGGCCCTCAGCCAGCCGGTTCAAACGGCTCCGTCGAGTTGGTGACGGATGCGGGCTAG
>JAPOON010000778.1 GCA_026713405.1 Gammaproteobacteria bacterium | reverse complement strand
CGTCAATGTAGAGGCCCACCGCCGGGTCGTTGCTGATCTGCGTGCCCCCGCCGGACTGGCCACGCAGCACCAGCCCGTCCGCGGTGGCGTTCCCGTACGTGCTTTGCTGACTGATAAAGAGGCTCGGCGTGTAATCGGCGATATCGGAGAACTGATCGACACCGGCGTTCGTCAACTGCTCGCCTGAGAAGGCCGAGACCGCCACCGGTAC
Source organism: Gammaproteobacteria bacterium (assembly GCA_026713405.1). The sequence goes on along the minus strand of JAPOON010000778.1, from coordinate 1,909 downwards.
TTCCTGCAGGCTCTCCTCGCGCTTGCGCGCGGTAACGACGACCTCCTCCACTACCATGGATCGCGCGCCGGCTGCTTCTTCGGCATGAACTGACCCGGTGTTGGCACAAAAAAGTACAGCCCCGACTGCAACGCTGAAAGCCCGTAGTGCACTCATATGGAATCCCCTCCATTGGTTATCCGAACCACCCAGCTTATGATAACCAAAGTAATCTTATTTAAACAATTCACGGCGGTGCCCGATCTCCCGCTCGCGGTCCGGCTTTGCCGGTACAGGCAGTGCCGGATCAGGTTTGTCGAACTTCGCGGCGGTAGCCCGACAGACGGCCCTGGATTCGTTGGAAGGGGCCGGCGGGGTAGACCTCGCTCGCCTGGCCTGAACGGGGAATATTAGCAATGAGCACAGCCGGCGAATCCGCGGGCGCAGCCCGGGGGCCAGTCAATACCCTGAGTGTGGGCAGCGTGGTGGCGTACGCCTTCCCCACCGTCGGGGTATCGCTGATCGCTTATCTGCTGAACCTGTATTTCTTCAAGTACGCCACCGATGTGTTGCTGATCGCACCGGCCGCCATGGGGCTGATCTTCGGCGACGCGCGGATCTGGGACGCCGTATCCGACCCCATGGCCGGCTTTCTGTCCGACCGCACCGAGAGCCGGCTCGGCCGGCGGCGGCCCTGGCTGTACGCCTCGGCGCTGCCCATGGCGGTGGTTCCCCTGCTGCTGTGGAACCCGCCCGCCCTGCTGGACGGGTTGATGCTGATCGCCTGGACGACGGTAGCCATTCTGCTCTACGAGACCGCGATCACCGTCTGGTTCGTTCCCCACTCGGCCCTGGGCGCGGAGCTGAGCATGGCCCATCACGAGCGCACCCGCGTGTTCGCCTACCGTCAATTCGCATGGTACCTGGGCTTTCTGCTCTGTGTGGGCGCGCTACACCTGTTGACGACCAGCGAGGACAGGCGGGCCACGGCGCTGTTGATCTCCCTGGTGGCCGGGGGTGGGGCGGGCCTCTTGATCCTGCTCGGCACGGGCAGGGTGCGAGAACGTCTCGAGCACGTGGGACGCGGGGCCCGCAACCCGATCAAGGCCGTGAAGGACGTGTTGGTCAACCGCTACGCGCGCCTGCTCATCCTGGTGTTCCTCATCGAGAACATCGGTACGGCGAGCCTTGGGATTCTGGCGCCGTATTTCATGCAGTACATCATGCACGAAGAGAGCGCGTACTCGCTGTTGCTGCTCTCCCATTTCATACCGACGATTCTCATCATTCCCGCCGCCGTCTGGCTGTCTCGCCGGTTCGGCAAGAAGACCGTGTGGTTCATCGCCATGCTGTTCAGCGCCGGAGCGTACGTGGGCAAGTTCTTCGCCGGGCCGGGAGAACTGGTCTACCTGTTGACCGTCACCATGGCTACCGGCATCGGTACCGGCATCGGCACGGTGGTGGGCCCATCGGTTCAGGCCGACGTGGTGGACTTCGACGAATACGAGACCGGCGAGCGCAAGGAAGGCTCCTACTTCGCCATCTGGAACTTCATCCGCAAGGGGGCGGCCGGCCTGGTGGCGGCACTTACGGGCATCCTGCTCCAGTGGGCGGGTTTCGAGCCGAACGTGGCGCAGTCGGAGGGAACGCTGATGACCATCCGGGTGCTCTACACGGTCTTGCCCGCCGTAATGCTCTCCCTGGGCGCCCTGGTGTTCCTGTTCCGCTTCGATCTGACCGAGGCAGCCCATGCACGCGTGCGAGCCAGGCTCGACGCTCGCGAAGCAGCGGCCTCAGGCTAGCAGCCCGTGGCAGAAGTCCGCCGGCATTCGAACGCCGCTGCGCCCGCCTGACTGCGTTGCTCGTCGCTCAAATATGCCCGATATTCTCGCTCCTCGCGCCTTGCCAGACGGGCGCAGCGGCGCTCTCG
>JAPOON010000777.1 GCA_026713405.1 Gammaproteobacteria bacterium | reverse complement strand
ATTATCAACATCCGGCGCGCGTTCGGCCATACCCGGCAGAAAGGCAGACTACGGCCCGGCTGCGGCGAGCAGTACCTGAGCGCATCGGCAGCCTCGCCGCTGGTAGCTGAACAACTGCAGATGGTGCCCGGTGACCCGGTACTGACGCTGGTGCGGCATTCCTTCGACGACAACGGCGACGTGGTCGACCTTCTGCACTGCCAGTATCACCCGGAGCGGTTCCACTACCGGATGAATCTCAGCATGGAGGATTACGCGGGTTGAAGGAACCGGCACCGGGCCGAGGTGCCGGCAGCACGCACCCGGGATCGGAGCGTAGCCGTTAGCCCATCGATCCCCTTGGTGTGGCGGTCGATCATTCTGCAAAATTATGCGCAATAACATTATGTTGAATTGCATAATATTTTGGTGCATTGTTGCATCCATGGACTTCCTGGCTCGACAGGACGAAATGCGCCGACTGGACCGCGTGCTTGGCGCCGACGGCGGCTTCGCCGTCATCTGGGGGCGGCGCCGGGTCGGCAAGTCACGACTGCTCATCGAGTGGTCCCGGCACCGCGACGGTCTGTACGCGGTAGCGGACGCCTCGGCGTCCGCCGTTCAGCGCAGGTACCTGTCTGCCGCGGTCGCTGCCCGTTTCCCGGGATTCGCGGACGTGGAATACCCGGACTGGCGTTCGTTCTTCGAACGCCTGACCGCCGAGGCGACGAACGCGCATTGGCCCGGCCCGCTGATCGTGGATGAGCTTCCGTACCTGATTGCCGCTGATCCCACCATTACGAGTGTCTTGCAGAATTGGCTGGACGCCCCGCGACGTCGGCCCTGCCTGGTCGTCAGTGGGTCCAGCCATCAGATGATGCACGGAAACCTTCTAGACGCCGGCGCGCCTTTGTACGGGCGCGCTTCCGAAGCCTTCGCTCTTCGCCCGTTGCAGCCCGGGTGTCTGCAACGGGGTTTTCGCACGGCGGGTCTGCGCGAGTTGGTGTCGCTGCACGCTCTGTGGGGCGGGATGCCCCGCTACTGGGAGCTCGCACAAACCTTCGGAAGCGACTTGGAAACCGCCGTGGACACGTTGGTGCTCGACCCTGCCGGAGCCCTGCACGATGAACCGGACCGGCTGCTGCAGGCGGAAACACCTCCAGCCACTTCGTTACGCCCGCTTCTCGATGTCATTGGCGAGGGCGCGCATCGCGCCAGCGAGATAGGCGGGCGGCTCGGAAAGCCTGCTTCAAGCCTCGCCCGGCCGCTGGCGACACTGGTAGCCATGAACCTGGTGCGCCGGGAAACGCCGTTCGGCAGCGATCCGAAATCGGGCAAGCGCAGCCTCTACCGCATCGACGATCCGTTTCTGCGCCTCTGGTTCCGAGTCGTCGCATCGCGCAGGGCGATGCTCGCCGAAGCACCCACAGAGACCCGGCTCGCCGAGTGGCATCGCCATCGTCCGGGTCTGGAAGCAATGGCCTGGGAGGAACTTTGCCGGATGTGCGTGCCGCTCCTGCATCGTGCCGACAACGCGCTTGCACGATTCGGGCCCTGGTTGCCTGCGCAGCGCTATTGGCATGGCAACAACCCGGAATTCGACGTGGTGGCCCGGTCAGCCGACGGCCGGCGCCTCCTGGTCGGCGAGGCAAAATGGACGGCACAGACCTCCGACACCCGGGCTCGGGCTCTGCGCGGCATAGAAGTGCTCCCCGGGGCATCGGGCTGTGAGGTCGTGACGGTTCACTTTGTGCCCGAATCACCCGTTGCTGCGGGTGGACCGCCGGGCGTCAACATCCTCGATGCACGATCGGTATTCGATGCTCTCCAGGCGCAAGCGTGACCTGTTGAACCGGCTAGTCGGCCTCCACCAATTCGAAGAGCGTGCCGTCGGGGTCGGTTACCGTCATGCTCCGCCGTCCGTGATACAGCCTGCTGTCGTGGATTTGCGGCCCGGCGAGTGAGGGCGCGCTGACGGCATCGAGGTCGGGTACCCGGAAGGTGGTGATGGCGACGCCGGGTGGCAGCAGCCCGGCGTGTTTTTGCCGCGGCGCTGCGGCGGCGGGCATCTGATCCACCTCCAGGAAGACGTCCTTGTCGTGGACCATGGTCGATATGGTGTAAAGCTGCTCCATGGGCGTGCCGAATGCCCGGGCGAGCATGGTGTAGACGATCTCCATCGCTTCCCGCCCGATGCCGAAGCCGAGGTGCCGCACCATCCACTGCTGCGCCGCGCGCATGTCGCTCGAGGCCAGTACGTTTATGAACAGGTGGTCGATAAAGTTCCCGGCCCTGGGGAGCGTGAAACCGGGCAGGTCGCTGTTGATCTGCGTGAAATAGCAGATCTCGCCGTCCGGGCCCTTCACCTGCATGGGGAAGATGGCATCGAGACCCTCGATGCGGCGCGGCGGGCCGATGATCTCGAACGGCGACTCGAGCAGGCGCTCGTTGACCGCCAGGACATCGCGCACGCAGAACTCCAGGGCAGCCCACCCGTAAGTGACGAGCGGGACAAATCCGGGCACGGCCGGTGCTTCGATCAACCGCAGGTAGATGCTGGCCCTCGATGCGGGCTGCAGAACGGCGTATGGAGCGCCAGCTGTGCCGGGGGCGCCCCAGCTTGCGGCCAATGGTGTTGCAACCTCGCCCTGTTCAATCGTTTCGTAGTCCAGCCATCGTTCATAGAGTCGGCGGCTGGCCGCCAGATCACTGACCGAAACTGTGCCGGCCCTGAGCAGATGCAAGCTGGTGTCCTCCCATGAGCAATTGTTGAATCCGGTCGATGTCCCGGTGGCGCCTGGCCCATTGCAACCAGTTCATTTTGCCCGATGGCTCAGTCAGACAAAACAGGCT
>JAPOON010000776.1 GCA_026713405.1 Gammaproteobacteria bacterium | reverse complement strand
GCTCTTCCGCCAGGGCCTCGGCCTGCGCCTCGGTGAAGCCGCTGGCCGGCAGGTTGTTCACGAACCGGTGCGTGTCGAATGCGATCGCCTCAGTCATGTCGCCATTCTAGCCCCGCCGCCCGGCGACGCCAACGCCCGAATCTGCGCGGTACCGCCAGAAATGGGGCATGCGCCCCATGCGGGGCAAAACGGCCTGGAAATTGTTTCCGCGGAAACACTATCGACGCGCATGCCATGCAAGTTCGGTACACAAAATTACATTTGTGATATGACATAGTCGAGCGCATTCTCAAGGAAATTCGCCAAAGCTCCGAAGTAGTCCAGGCTCGCGGCTGAACAACCTTCCGTGTTGCTCGCGAATCGCGGACCTTGCTCACTTTCGTTGGCATAACGTCATTATGGCATAATCCGACTTTGCCATAACCGCCGTTCGGAGACGCCATGCCGAAGCTTCCGCCGCTGGAGTGCCTGCGATACTTCGAGTCCGCAGCGCGCCACGAGAGCTTCGTGCGGGCGGGAAGGGAACTCGGCGTGACTCCCGCGGCGGTGGCCTATCGCATCAAGGTGCTGGAGGAACACCTCGGGCGCACCCTGTTCGAACGCCATCGGCGCAGCGTTTCGTTGAACTCGCGCGGCAAGGCCTGCCTGGGCGACGTGCAGCGCGTCCTCTCCGAGATCGGCGAGATCGCCGAAATCTACGGTTCAGACCGGTCCCGGCGGCGATTGAGCATCGCGGCCGCGGAGTCCATCGCCGACCGGTGGCTGATGCCGAGGCTGTCCGGATTCAGGGCGCTTGAACCGGACGTCGCCATCGAGATCGAGACGGACCTGATAGCGACAAACCCCGACAGCCCGGACGTGGACCTGTGGATTACCTACGCCGGAGAACCCGGAGGCCCACCTGCGCCCCAGGCGCAACACGAGATACTGTTCGAGGAAACGCTGTTCCCGTTCTGCAGTCCCGGACTGATCGAGGCCCGGTCACGCCCTGCCAGGGCCTCAGACCTGCGTGACTGGCCGTTCCTGTACCACCTGGGACGTCCCACCGACTGGCTGAACTGGTTCGCCGCCCACGAGACGACAGCACCGAACCTGGCCCATGGCTCGGGGTTCCGTCTTAGCGGCATGCTGGTGAAAGCGGCGGTGGAAGGCATGGGCGTCGCGGTCGGACCCGCCTCCAGCGTCGATCGGGAATTGCAGCAGGGGTCGCTGGTTGAGCTGTTCGATCGCGATACCGGCCCGCGAACGAGCTGCTCCCTGGTTTCGACTGTCTGGGCGAGGTCACGTCCGGAGGTGCGGGCCTTTCGAGAGTGGATCCTCCGGGAGACCGCCCCGCAACGCCTTGCAACCGGCGTCGACGGACCTTGAGAAGCCAATGTTCAGGCAATGCGAAGGGGCGTCAGCACAGCAGCCATCGCGCGGCCGCACGCATCTACGGCGGCGCCGCTGCCGGACCCCAAGATATCTTCGTCGATTCGCGCGTTGTGGTAGTTCTTCAACCAGTCGCAGGCTGCACGGGTTCCCCAAATTGACGCGCCAACCAGACCAGTTTCCACGAATCGCTTGTGACGCCCGAGGAATTCGGCGTATCGATCGAAGTCGTAGTCGAAATCGCCCAGGCCTGCCCGCAGGTAGTCGATATAGTGCTGTCCCGCGCCATCCGCGGCCATCATGCACTCGATGAGTTCCATCTCGGCGCGGAGGTTTGCGTCCTCCGTCCAAAGGGACTCGTCGGATTTCAACCGCCTGACGATCTCCTCCCCCACGGCAATGCGCGGAAAGTTGACCTCGTTTGCTTCCATTTCACGGGCCCTGGAACGCGCGGGACCGGAAAGCGCGCGCCCGGAAAACGCGGGACCGGAAAGCGGCTCATTTCCATTCGACCCGAGACGCAGCAAGTCGACTACCACCGCGCCCCGGATCGCCATTCCGCCGGTCAGGCACCGGAGCTGAATGTGCAGCAGGTCAACCATTTCCCGGACCAGAGGCGCATTTCCGGCATGAGGGCGGATGGGCCTGGCCCGAACGACGTGTCCGGCGGCAGCATCGGGAAGTCGGTCGACGATGACCCCCGGTTCACGGAAGTCGCCAGTCGCTTCATGGCCATCGCGGCGAGTGAATTGATGGAAGGTGTCGAGTATCCCCGAAACGACACTGGCAACGCTGTCATCGACGAATCGCGCCGGGCCATGAATGGCCAGGAAGCTGACGACGCATTCCGTGTAGCAAGCCTGG
>JAPOON010000775.1 GCA_026713405.1 Gammaproteobacteria bacterium | reverse complement strand
TGACCGCCACACTCTTCATACGTATACCTCGCCCTGAAACAGGAGACGCGCCGTGCGCACGACGCCCGCCGTTTCCACCCTGCCCCCGGCATCCAGGCCCAACTGCACGCGGATGGAGCCGCCGGGGTGTTCAATGTCCATGACCTTGGGGTCGCCGTCCGGCACCTCGGCGATCCCTTCTACAACGGAACCCGGCAGAAGACAGCATGTAGCAGCGGAAACCGCACCCAGCACGCCGATCGACCGGTGACAGACATGTGGAATGAACGTCCGGGTCGAGATGACCCCGCCGTTCACCGGCGCGCTCACCATGCACATCTTGGGAACCGACTTCGCGGCCACGTCGCCCAGGTTCATCCGCGGCCCGATGGCGAGCCGCACCGCCTCGAGCCGCGCTTTCAGCGGCTCGTTCGCATCGAGGCTTTCCGGAGATTCGGAGCCACTCAAGCCCAGGTCTTGGGCGCGCATCACCACCACCGGCATGCCGTTGTCCACACAGGTGACCTCGAGCCCGTCGACTTCGTCGACGGCACGACCGGTGGGCTGCAGCGCCCCGCAGCTCGAACCGGCGATGTCCAAATAGTTGCAGACGATGGGCGCCGCCGTACCCGGCACGCCATCGATGGCCGTATCGCCGGACATCTGCAGCCTGCCGCCGGGCGTCGGCATCTCGAGATGGCAGACGGCGCCGGTGTTTTCCATGCGCACCCGCACCATCGTGGCCGGGCTTTCAATGCCGACCAGGCCATGTTCCAACGCGTAAACGCCCACGCCGGCCAGGATATTCCCGCAATTCTGCGCATCGCTTACGGTCTGCTTCACGGGATCGACCTGCAGGAACAGGTAAGACAGATCGATATCGGGATCATCGGCGGCTTGCAGAACCGCCACCTTGCTTGTAAGCGGATGACCGCCGCCGATACCGTCGACCTGCAGCGCATCGGGACCGCCCATTACCCGGGTCAGCAGCGCATTCCGGGGGGCCGGATCAATCGGCAGGTCGCTCGCCAGAAAATAGGCGCCGCGGCTGGTGCCGCCGCGGATGACGCTGCAGGGAATGGCGGTCATACCTTGAGGCGCGAATAAACCCGCCGCGCATTGGCCGCGAAGATCATCGCTTTCTCGCCGGCCGATGCATTGGTCGAGGCATCGATGTAGCGCTTCGTGTCGTCGTAGTTGTGGCCGGTGCGCGGATCCACCCCCCGCACCGCACCGAGCAATTCCGATGCGAACAGGATGTTTTCGGCGGGAATCACGTCGAGCAGCAGGTCGATGCCCGGCTGGTGATACACGCAGGTATCGAAATAAACGTTGCCGAGTACCAGTTCTTCCAGGCTCGGCTTGTCGGCCATGGCCTGCACCAGCCCGCGAAAGCGGCCCCAGTGATACGGCACCGCGCCCCCGCCATGGGGGATGATGAACTTGATGGACGGAAAATCCAGCAGCAGATCGGACGTCAGCATCTGCATGAACGCGGTGGTGTCCGCACCCAGGTAGTGCGACCCGGTCGTATGAAAGTTGGGGTTGCAGGCAGCGCTGACGTGGATCATCGCCGGCACGTCGAGTTCGCACATCGTCTCGTAGAAGGGGTACCAGTAACGATCGCCCAGTTCCGGCCCGTTCCAGAATCCGCCCGACGGGTCGGGGTTCAGATTGCAGCCGACAAAGCCGTAGTCGTTCACGCAGCGCTCCAGTTCCGTAATGGAGTTGTCCATGGACGCGCCCGGCGACTGGGGCAACTGCGCAACGCCAACGAAGTTGTCCGGGTACAGCTTCGTGATGCGGTAGATCAGCTCGTTACAGTGTTCGGCCCAGTGCCGGGACGTGTGCTCGTTGCCGATATGGTGGCCCATCCAGGAGGCGCGGGGCGAAAAGATGGTGAGGTCGGTGCCGCGGTCGGCCTGCATGCTGAGCTGCGCGCCCTCCAGGCTGTCCCGGATCTGCTGATCGGAAATGTTCAGAAGCCCCTTGCTGCCGACCGCGAGCGGGTCTTTCTCGAGTTCGGCTCGCTGCGAGTCCCGATACTCGCCCAGCTCATCCGGCGCTGTGGTGTAGTGCCCGTGGCAGTCGATGATCATGGAGCTTCTCCTGGCCGTCAGGCGGAAACGCTTCCCGCGATGCTATCACCCACCTGTTCCTCGACAGAACGGGGCTGCGCCGGACTTTTGCCACGGACTGCCAGGGGTTCTGCAGCGCTGAACACCATGATCTCACGGAGAGGTTCGGCTCCCAAACCTCCGCCAGCCCAATGCAACGCCGGAGCCGGCCCGAGGGCGGATGCCGGGGCGGTCGCCGCGATGATTCCGAATCGCATCGCTCAGCTACGAGATTTCATTTTTTCAGCCACACAACTGGGAATACACTGAGGCTTTCGACCACGCGCAAACCCATGGACCCCGGCTGGCTCCCCTTTCATCCCGCCCCGTCAAAGCCCGCGTACCGGCCGCCGCCGGGGGCGGTGGATGCGCACTGCCACGTGTTCGGGCCGGCGACCCAGTTTCCTTTTGCGCCGGAACGCAAGTACACGCCCTGCGATGCGGGCAAGGAGCGGCTGCGGGCGCTGCGCGACCACCTCGGCTTTTCCCGCAACGTCATCGTGCAGGCCACCTGCCACGGCGCTGACAACCGGGCGCTGGTGGATGCCCTCGAACACAGCAATGGGCTTGCGCGGGGCATCGCCACGGTGCGGCGGGATGTCACCGATGCCGAACTCGAAGCACTCGATGCCGCGGGCGTGCGCGGCGTGCGGTTCAATTTCCTGAGACGGCTCGTCGACAAGCTGCCCCACGAGGATCTCGCGCACATCGCCAAACGGATCGCTCCACTCGGCTGGCACATCGTGATCTACTTCGAGGCTGCCGGGCTCGACGAGATTCGGGCCATCATCACTTCGCTGCCTACCACGGTGGTCGTGGACCACATGGGACGGCCCGATGTCACACGGCCGGTTGACGGCCCGCAATTTCAGAGCTTCGTGAAGCTGATGGCCGAGCACGAGAACATCTGGAGCAAGGTGAGCTGCCCGGAACGGCTCTCGGTGTCCGGGCCGGACACCTACGACGATGTCGTGCCGTTCTCGAGCCACCTGGTCGAACGCTTCCCCGACCGGGTGCTGTGGGGCACCGACTGGCCCCACCCCAACATGACCTCGCACATGCCGGACGACGGCAAGCTGGTGGACATGATTCCGCGCATCGCGCCAACCGGTGAATCGCAGCGGGCATTGCTGGTCGACAACCCCATGCGCCTGTATTGGCCGGAAGCCGGCCGCCTGACGCCGACGCCATAGACGTCGCAAGCATTCTCGGTCACGATTTGGCCGCGCCGCATTCGCGAGAATCTCGAAAAAACGTACTGCCGTGGCGACGTCCCATGTATTTCGCGACGGTACGCGCGCAGAGAGGTGGCCCCGTTGGTCAACCACCCACCGGCAACGCGATTTGCAAGCCATTTCGACGAGGTTCATTATAGGTATGTAGGTACTATATTTTCCGGGGCATCGCCATGAACACTGTCACAATCACCAGCAGCGAATTCAATCGCGATTCGGGTCTTGCCAAGCGGGAAGCGCAGTCAGGGCCGGTCATCATCACCAACCGGGGCGCTCCCGCCCATGTACTGTTGACCTGGGAGGCTTATCGGCGCCTCGCGGGCCACAGCGACAAGACCATCCTTGAGGCGCTCGCGCTGCCCGGGGTCGAAGATGTGGATTTCAATCCGCCGCGTCTGGATGACCCGCCGCAGCCGGCGCTCCTGGACTGATGGCCTTTGTGCTGGACACGAATGTCATCTCGGAGTTTCGCAAGGTCCAGGCGGGCAAGGGCGCCGCGGACGTAGCCGAATGGGCGGCGAGCGTTGCGCGCTCCGATCTCT
>JAPOON010000774.1 GCA_026713405.1 Gammaproteobacteria bacterium | reverse complement strand
TGTCGCGCAGCGCCCGCGCGTGGCCTTGGTAGCGCCCGGCGACGAACTATTGCCGCCCGGCGCACCATTGCAGCCCGCCATGAAGTGGTGCAGCAATCTTTACGCACTGGAGCTTCGAGCCCGGGAACTGGGCTGTGCCGGCGTCAACCTCGGTATCGTGCCGGATACCCTCGAAAGCCTGGTGGAAGCCCTGCGCCGCGGGCTGGAAAACGATCTCGTCATCATTCTCGGTGCCTCGGGCCGCGGCCAGCACGACTTTGCTGCGCGGGCCATGGACGCCGTTGGTGCCGATCTCCTGTTTCGCGGCGTTGCCGCCAATCCCGGCCGCGGCGTCAGCGTCGCGCGCCACCGCGAGACGCTGATCGTGGGCCTGCCCGGCTCGCCTTGGGGGTCCTTTGTTGGCTTCGAGGCCTTCGTGCGGCCCGCGATCCGAAGACTGCTGGGACAACCCCCGTTTCCCCGCCGCCTCACGGCCGCCGTCAAGACCGCGGTGCAGGTGCGGCCCGGGGCGACGCACTTTTTCCCCTGCCGGCTGCAGGCCGTTTCCGCGGGATGGGAGGCCACGCTTCTCAGCGACCTGCTCGACCTGTCGCGGGCCGGTTCGCAGCCCCTTGGATTGCTCGTCATGCCGCCCCATCGACGGTTCCTGGGGGCGGGTTCGAAGGCGTCGATTTGGCCGCTCGCAATGGATTGACGCGGCCTTTAATGCAACTTGCAAATTAACGCTTGCAGAACCGAATGGATGCTATATATTCTTGTTGAGCAGGAGGAATTATCCACCCTGTCCTGAATGGTTAGGGCCCGCGCGGCGTCTCCACGCAGTCCTTTTAAAATATTGTTATATAAAGGAATACGTTTGTGAGCGAAGCAGCCGTTCCGTCTGGAATTTTGACCGAAAAGACGCAACAACAAGCTGCGAGGTCAACCCCGGCCAACGCGAACGACGGCTTGGTGATGCAGCGCTTCTTCACCCGTCCCGACGAGCATCCATACGACGCCATGAAGTGGGAATACCGGCATGCCGTGATTACCGGCGAAAACGGCCGGGCGGTCTTCGAACAGCGCGACGTGGAGTCCCCCGAAAGCTGGTCGCAACTGGCCACCAACGTGGTGGCCTCGAAGTACTTTCGCGGGCCCCTCGATTCTCCCCGGCGCGAACGCTCGGTGCGCCAGGTACTGGACCGTGTCGTCCGCACCATCGCCGACTGGGGCGAAGGTGACGGGTACTTTGCAGGCAGGGAAGACGCGAGTATTTTCGCGGCGGAGCTGACGCACGTCCTGTTGCACCAGAAGGCATCGTTCAACTCGCCGGTGTGGTTCAACATCGGGGTGGAAAATACGCCGCCGCAGGCGAGCGCCTGCTTCATTATCTCGGTAGACGACGACATGCACCGCATCCTGGACTGGTACCGGCAGGAAGGCGTGATCTTCAAGGGCGGTTCCGGGTCAGGCGTCAACCTTTCCCGCCTGCGCGCCCCGGGCGAGCCCCTGTCGGGCGGCGGCACGGCCTCCGGTCCGCTCTCCTTCATGCGCGCTGCCGACGCCTCGGCCGGCGCCATCAAGTCGGGCGGCACGACGCGCAGAAGCGCCAAGATGGTGCTGCTTGACGCCGACCACCCCGACATCGAGGCCTTCATCCGCTGCAAGGCGATCGAGGAAAAAAAGGCCCACGCCCTCATCGACGCCGGCTACGATGCTTCCCTGGACGGCGACGCCTACGGCACAGTCAGCTTTCAGAACGCCAACAACTCGGTGCGGGTATCCGACGCCTTCATGCGCTCGGTTGCCGAAGACGGCGAGTGGCACACCCGTAACCGCATGTCGGGCCAGCCGGCCAAGACTTATCAGGCACGCGACCTGATGCGCCAGATCGCCGAAGCCACCTGGGCCTGCGGCGACCCCGGTATCCAGTTCGACGACACGATCAATAGCTGGCATACCTGCCCGGCCGCCGGGCGCCAGGAAGCCACCAACCCGTGTTCGGAGTATTGCTGGATCAACGACAGCGCCTGCAACCTCGCTTCGCTCAACCTGATGCAATTCCTCGACGAGGACGGAAATTTCGACGTTGAGGCTTTCCGGCACACCGTGCACGTGATGATCATGGCGCAGGAAATCCTCGTCGGCCACGCCAGCTACCCCACCGAGGCCATCGAGAAGAACAGCCACGACTACCGGACCCTGGGCCTGGGATACGCCAACCTCGGGGCCCTGCTGATGGCCCTCGGCTTGCCCTACGACTCGGACGCCGGCCGCGCTTACGCCGGTACGGTCACGGCCCTGATGACCGGTCAGGCGTACTTGACCAGTTCCCTCATTGCGGCTGCGCAAGGGACATTCGCCGGTTATGCGTCCAACCGCGAAGCCATGCTGCGGGTGATTCGCCGTCACCGGGAGAGCTGCGCCGCCGCGCAGCACGAATCCTTGCCGCGGGGATTGCAGAACGCCGCGCAGCAGGCGTGGAAGGAATGTTACGAACACGGCCGGGAATTCGGCTACCGCAACGGCCAGGTGACGCTGCTGGCGCCCACCGGCACCATCGCCTTCATGATGGACTGCGATACCACCGGCATCGAGCCCGACTTGGCGCTGGTGAAGTACAAGAAACTCGTCGGCGGCGGCGGGCTGAAGATCGTCAACAACACGGTGCCGCGCGCCTTGGCACGCCTCGGCTACACGCCGCAGCACACCGACGACTTGGTGCGGTATATCGACGAGCACGGCGCCATCGAGGGGGCGCCGGGTTTCATGGAAGAACACTTGCCGGTCTTTGACTGCGCGTTTCCCTCCAGCCCCGATGGCCGTTCGATTCACTACAGCGGCCACCTGCGCATGGTGGCGGCGGTGCAGCCGTTCCTTTCCGGGGCGGTATCCAAGAC
>JAPOON010000773.1 GCA_026713405.1 Gammaproteobacteria bacterium | reverse complement strand
GGGCCGTCGACGCGATGCCTGAGGCGTTCGTTTCGAACGCGAGCATCAGCAGCGAGGTTTCGCGCCGCGTCGCCGACGGGCGGCTGCGCAAGCTGGCCACGCGACTGTATACGCGCAACCTGGACGATTTGCCTGACGACATCGTCAGGCGCAACCTGTGGTCGATCGTCGCCGGCTACTTTCCCGGTGCGCTGGTCGCGGACCGCACGGCGCTCGAACTGAGGCCTGCCTCTGATGGGTCGGTGTGCATGATTTCACCGCGAGGTACGGATATAGAACTGCCGGGGGCGGTTCTGCGCCCGCGCCGCGGTGGTTCGCCGCAAGAGGACGACCGGCCGTTCATGAACCAGGGGCTGTACCTGAGTTCGCCGGCTCGCGCGTATCTCGACAACCTCTACCCATCTCGTGCGCGGGGCGGCAGAGTTCCCCGCACGCTTGCACGCAAGGACATCGAAGCACGTCTCGAACAGTTGATGGCTTCCGCCGGAATCGATGCCTGCAACCGGCTGCGTGACGATGCCCGGCGAATCGCCGAAGAAATCGGCCGAACCGCGCAATGGGCGGAATTAGACCGGATCGTAGGCGCCTTGGCCGGCACCGGCGACGCTCGCCTGACGGATGGCGGGGCGAGGGCACGGGCGCGCGGGCGAGCATACGATGGGAATAGAGTCTCGCTGTTTGAGGACTTGTTTGCTGCCTTGCGGCAATCGCCGGTGCCGACTCTTCGCCCCCGTGCCCGCGACGGCATCGGCAACGCGACCCTTGCCTTTTTCGAAGCCTATTTTTCCAACTATATCGAAGGTACCGAGTTCGAAGTCGAAGAGGCGGCGGACATCGTCTTTCAGGGCCGCATCCCGCAACATCGTCCGGCGGATGCGCACGACATCCTGGGCGTGTGGCGAATCGTCTCCGATCAATCGGAGATGCGCCGGACGCCCGAGACCGCCGCCGACCTGATCGAAATTCTTCGCCGCCGCCATGCCGTCGTACTCGGTGGGCGCCCGGAGTCGTTTCCAGGGCGTTTCAAGACCATGCCGAACCGCGTCGGCGCCACTGTTTTTGTTGCTCCCGATGCTGTGCTCGGAACGCTCGAAAAGGGCTTTGATATCTATCGCGGATTGGCTTCGCCGTTTCACAGGGCCGCGTTCATTCACTTCGTGGTCTCGGAAGTCCATCCCTTCTCTGACGGCAACGGGCGGCTTGCACGAATAATGATGAATGCGGAACTCGTCTCGGCCAACGAGGAGCGGTTGGTTGTTCCGACCGTTTACCGCGACAACTACGTCGCGGCGCAACGCGCACTTTCGTCCGGACACTCCGCGGAGCCCTACGTGCGCACCCTCGACTTTGCGTGGCGCTGGACGGCGGCTATGACCTGGGGGCCGCTCGACCGGACTGAAGCGCGGCTGCACGCGTGCAATGCATTTGACAGCGAATCAGAGGCGGAGCGCAGAGGCGTGCGGCTGAAGATGCCGGTGGACGATTTGTCGGACATGAGATAACGGATCCGATTTCATTCCCTGGTCCGCTCGCGGTGTGGGCACGCTGATCCGCAATTATTAGTTGGAAAGAGCACTAGTGTCCTGTTTGCTCAATCTGGACAGCAGGTCGCCGTAGGCCGCCCCCAGACTCCGGTATCTGTCCAGGTCCGTGTCGCGAAGGAGCGACTCGAACTGGTGGCTGACAATTTCCCCAAGCTGGTATTCGATTCGTTTGCGCCG
>JAPOON010000772.1 GCA_026713405.1 Gammaproteobacteria bacterium | reverse complement strand
CGAGGCGCGTCGCTGGCGCGTCGCGATCAAGTTGCTCCGCAACTTGGAGAGGCTGTTCGAACGTGCAACCCATCCATCCACATCAAGGCCACTCAAGCATTCTAGATCGCCCCCGCTCCCTCCAGCTCGGCTATGGCCGCCGCAGCGCTTCGCCGCGTTTCCGTCAGGAGCGCGGCATCGCCCTGTCGGGCTTGGCCCACGCGGTCTTCACGCTTGCGCCGATGCAGAGGATTGACTACTTGGCAACGCGGCGCAAGATACTCAGACTATAGGCCGCTATGCAGCGCCCTGTGCGCCGAGCGGCGGGACAATCCGACACAGCGGCGGGCACCGAAACCGTTTTGCCTGAACTGAGTGACACAGTCCGTGGATACCCTTCCCTCATCCGGATGACCCGGCGGTTCGGGATTTCGACGCTGCTTGCCGTAACATGTTCCGCCGTGTGCATGACAGCCAGCGGCGCGAACATGGCGGAACAGATTACCGAACGGCAGGTGGTGGATTTCCTGAACCGGTTCGAGGTGGCGCAGAACACGGAAGACTTCGACAGGGTGGCGCCGCTGCTCCACCCAAACCCGCTCTTCCGTTTCAATGACGGCGACTTCCGGGGGCTTGAGGCCGCTCGCGGTGCATTCGAGAGCACCTGGGCGCACGAAGTCGAAGACGAGCGGTATTTCATGAGCGACATCGAGGTCATCCATGCCGACAACAGCTTCGCCACCGCCACGTTCCTGTTTCACTGGTCCGGCGTCACGGAAAACGGGCCGTTCGAGGTCGTCGGCCGGGGCACCAGCGTCATCGTGCGGCACGAAGGAGAACTGAAGCTCCTGGTGGAGCACCTCAGCCGCTGACGGGTCTGCTGCAAATGATCGTACGTTCCGGCACCCGACGGCCATGGTGCGCCGCGGACATCCCGGCGCTCTTTCCAACTGGCAGCCGCGCCTCAGCGTGCTCACGGGCGTACAGACGGAAGGCGCGATTCCGAACGCGTATCGGGATACGGTGAGGGATCGCAACGAAGCAGATGCGCGCTTGTCGGCGCGCACTCCCGGTGCTCGTGCGCGGGGCCCGGCCGGCCTGACCCGGCGCCGGTTCGCCACGCTTGCCGCCGCGGCGCCGGCCGCTGTCGGCGCGACCTCCACCCCTGGCAGTGAAGTCGACGCCTTTCGGCGGCTTTCGGCGACACTGACGGGGTTTCCCGCCGCGTCGCTGGACATCCGGTTTGCAGCAAGCCTGCTAGGAGCGCTCAGGAATTCGGATCACCGCACGGCCGTAGATGCCCTGATTCGCGGTGAAGACGTTCGCGACAGCGCAATCCTCCAGACAGCCATCGTATCGGCCTGGTACTCCGGTCTCTTGCCGGGCGAGACGGGGCCAACCACCGCCACCGTTCGGGGCGCCCTGGTCTGGAGCGTGCTTGGTTTCGCCTCACCTCCCGGAACCTGCGCACCCGGCGCCCCCTGGAGCGAGCCGCCCCCGGGCGAAACTCGATGAGCGACATCGAGGCCGATGTAATCATCGTCGGCTCCGGCATTGCCGGGGCGCTGCTCGCCGAGCGTCTTGCCCAGGCGAGAGTGCGGGTGGCCATTCTCGAAGCCGGCCCGCGCATCGACCGTGGGCAAGCCCTCGCGCGCTACTTCCAGGCGCCGTTCAAGACCCCCGAAAGCCCCTACGAGGCCACACCCGAAGCCGACTTTCCCCTGACAGTGGATCCGGGCCACTGGTATCGGCAGTCAGGCCCGGACCCATTCAAGAGTACCTATCTGAAAGCCGTGGGCGGCACCACCTGGCATTGGCTGGGCACCTGCCTGCGGCTGCTGCCCAACGACTTCCGGATGCGCAGCCGCTACGGGAGGGGCGTCGACTGGCCCCTGAACTACGACGACCTGGAGCCCTTCTACACCCAGGCCGAACGGGAACTGGGCGTGGCGGGCGATTCCGGCGAGGATCTCGGCTCCCCCCGTTCGGGTCCGTTTGGGCAACCGCCGATACCGCTTTCCTATCTCGACAACGTGTTCGCACGGGCACTTTCGGGCACGGGCTACCGGGTCAGCGCAACTCCCCAGG
>JAPOON010000771.1 GCA_026713405.1 Gammaproteobacteria bacterium | reverse complement strand
GCCCCGATGCGGTCGGCCGACATTTCGTGGCCGTGACCGCCAACCGGGAAGCAGCCGCTGCATTCGGCCTGCCGCAGGAGAACCTGTTTCCGATGTGGGACTGGGTTGGAGGCAGGTACTCCCTCTGGTCGGCGGTCGGCCTGCCGATCGTGCTTGCGCTCGGCGCCAGTGCCTTCGCTGAACTGCTGAACGGCGCCCACGCCATGGACCGGCACTTCCAGACTGCTCCCGCCAAGGGCAACGCCCCCCTGCTGGCCGCCCTGCTCGGAATCTGGAACATCGACTTCCTGGGCGCAGCCAGTCACGCCGTGCTGCCCTACGACGAGCGGCTGCGCCTGCTGCCCGCCTACCTGCAGCAACTTGAAACCGAGAGCAACGGCAAGCGCGTCCGGCATGACGGGTCCTCCGTCGGTGTGCACACCGCGCCCGTCATCTGGGGAGGCACCGGCACGACCGGCCAGCACGCATTCCATCAACTGCTGCACCAGGGCACGCGCTCGTTCACCGCGGACTTCATCGTCTGCGCCGCCACCGAGCACGGCCTCGAGGAGCACCACCGGTGGCTGGTGGCAAATGCACTCAGCCAGGGCAAGGCCATGGCGGTCGGCAACGATGCGGACGACGCGCATCGAGCCGTGCCGGGCAACCACGCCACCAGCACCATCGTGCTCGACCGGCTTGCCCCCGCCCCCCTCGGCGCGCTGCTCGCCTTCTATGAGCACAAGGTGTTTTGCCAAGGCCTGATCTGGGACATAAACTCGTTCGATCAGTGGGGCGTGGAACTGGGCAAGCAACTCGCGATCACCGTGTTCGGGCAGCTCGCCGGCGAGTCCACTAAAGGGCAGGACCGAACCACCCGGTCGCTGATCGAACACCTGATCGAACAGGGTCAAGCCTGACCGCCCCGCCCGGGCCCCGCACTGCGAAAGCGCCACGGACAAGTTTCGGCAAATGGACGACAACCCGCACGCCCGAGGACGACGATGAGCTATCCGGTCAGCCCGTTCATGGCGCAACGCGCCTTCCTGAACGACGATCAGTACCAGGCAATGTACGCCCGCTCGGTGGAGGACCCCGCGGGGTTCTGGGCGGAACAGGCCGACATCTTCCTGGACTGGACCCGGGGTTGGGAGACGGTATTCGAGGCGGACCTGCCGGCCGGGCGGGTGCGCTGGTTCGACGGCGCCGTGCTCAACGCCTGTTACAACTGCATCGACCGGCACCTGCCGGCCAGGGCCGACCAGACAGCGATCATCTGGGAGGGCGACGACCCCGGCGACGATGCCAGCATAACCTACCGGCAACTGCACGATGCGGTTTGCCGGCTTGCCAACGGGCTGCGCTCACGCGGCGTGTCCCGAGGTGACCGGGTGTGCATCTACATGCCCATGATTCCCGAGGCGGCCTATGCGATGCTCGCCTGCGCCCGCATCGGCGCGGTTCATTCCGTCGTTTTCGGCGGTTTTTCCCCGCAGTCCCTGAAAGACCGCATTCTTGACTCCGACTGTCAAACGGTCATCACGGCGGACCAGGGAGTACGCGGCGGCCGCACCGTGCCGCTCAAGCACAACACCGAAACGGCGCTGGCCGACTGTCCCAACGTGCATACCGTCGTAACCGTCAGACGCACGGGAGCGGAAGTGCCCTGGGTCGACGGCCGGGATGTCTGGTATCACGATCTCACCGAAGGGCAGTCCGCGGTCTGCGAACCGGAACCCATGGCCGCCGAGCATCCCCTGTTCATTCTGTACACCTCCGGGTCCACCGGCAGGCCGAAGGGCGTGCAGCACGGTACCGCGGGTTATCTCCTCTACGCGGCTATGACCCACAAGTACGTCTTCGACTATCACGACGGCGATATCTACTGGTGTACCGCCGATGTCGGCTGGATTACCGGTCATTCCTACATCGTCTACGGGCCGCTGGCGAACGGCGCCACCACGCTCATGTTCGAGGGCGTGCCCACCTGGCCGGACGCGTCGCGTTGCTGGCAGGTGGTGGACAAGCACGGCGTGAATACCTTCTACACCGCACCGACCGCCATCCGGCAACTCATGGGGCAGGGCGACGGATTCGTAGCCTCCACCGGGCGCGCTTCGCTGCGGCTCCTGGGCACGGTCGGCGAGCCGATCAATCCCGAAGCCTGGGAGTGGTATCACCGCGTGGTAGGGGACCGCCGCTGCCCCATCGTCGATACCTGGTGGCAGACGGAAACCGGCGGAATCATGATCACGCCGCTGCCCGGCGCCACGACCTTGAAGCCCGGCAGTGCAACGCGGCCGTTCTTCGGGGTGCGCCCTGCCCTGGTCGATACGGAAGGCAGGGTGATCGAAG
>JAPOON010000770.1 GCA_026713405.1 Gammaproteobacteria bacterium | reverse complement strand
TGAAGACCTGTGCGCCAACCGCCTCGGCGAACGGGTGCGCCTGGAGCAGGAACGCATCGGCTTTGCCCGGGTGCGGGAGGCGCTTGGCGGCACACTCCGCGAGCGTAGCGCCTTCCGCGAGCCGTGAGCGCCGACGCCACGTATTTCAAATGTTCGATGGCGCTCCCCACACTCCGCGGCGTTTGAGTTTGTGGCGGCGGTAGGGTCGCCGAAGGGAACCGTCAGGATGCCGCGCCGCGCTTCTTGAGGTAGCTGCTCAGCAAACCCGGGTGAATCTGCTGCAGTTTGCTTCTGAGAGAAATGGCCTCTGACCCCGCTCTGCCCTGCTGTTCGGGCGGCAGCAGTAGCAGTGCGCGCAACAGGTTGAAAGCGCTTTCGGGCGGGCTGTGTCCGTCCAGATCGGAGAGGGCGCGAGCCAGGCCCGGTTCATGGATGAGCATCCAGGCGGGGAACCATTCGGCAGTGAGTTCCTCCCCGTCGTCGCCTTCAGCCATCGCCGTTTGCCAGGCACGTGCAACGCCCGGGTCTTCGAAGTCCTTTGACTCCACCAGATTGGCGAAGTCGTCCGGCGCCAGCAGGCACAGGGCAAACCAGCTCTCCAGCGCCCGCGTTCGATCGCCCAGCCGGTATTCGGCCGTGGCAAGCCGTTGCAGCAGCACCGGTTGCGCACGAAACCCCGGCGCCGCCAGCACCGAATGCTGCAGGCGCCGCCACTTGCGGGCCTGCTCGAATGCGTAGCTGGCGTGCCGCTCGGGGCGTTCCGCATCGAAGGGTGCGGATTCCAGGGCCTGCCCGAGTTCGAACCACACCGGTTCCAGGAATTGCGCGCCCTGCCCGGGCCCCAGGAATTCGCGGGCCGCGGGCCGCCATTGCCGCTGCATGCGTTCGAGCGACTCGAAAGCCTGCGCCACGGACTCCGGTTGCGGCGCCTGCAGGGCAGCGATCAGCGTCTCGCCGTTCTGCAGGTGCCTGTAGCCGGGAACCAGCGCGGCTGTGCGCTGCAGTTCTTTCCGGGCCCGGCCGGCATCGCGTGCGATCAGTGCGCCAAGCAGGGCGTTGATGCTCTCGGTCTTGCCGCCGTCCAGAAACAGGTCTGCCTGGCCGCTGTCCGCCGGCCGATGGCGGTACACCAGCAACTCGTTCAGCCGAGGATCGGTGGATGCCACCAGTTCGCGCCCCGCCCAGTCGCCCAGGCCATGATAGGCAACCCGTTCGGAAATCAGTTCGAGGCCCTGGGCAAAGGACAGGGCCGATTCCAGGATTTCCCTGGCGAGGCGCACGTCGTCGACCGCTTCGTCGAGGCTGGAAATCCCGCCGGTTCGCCAGGCTCGATAGCGTTCTTCGGAGAGTTGCTTTTCCGCCTTCAGCAACTCGACGGGCGAATACTCCTGGTGGGCTTCGAGCAGTTGATGGACGGTACTTTCGATTGACAATTTGGGCATGGGTACCGCGAGGTGTCTTCTACGAATTATGCGTGAATGATCCAGGTTCCATGAGGGACGCTCCTTTTTGGTTTCATCGAGGGCAGCACGTAATGTACACTTTGAAGTGCACACTTCAAGGACAGATGCCGACGATGGAGATTCCCGCAAAGAGCCTGAGAAGCCGCGTCGGGGAAATACTCGCCTGCGTTGACCGGGGCGAGTCCGTCGTCATCACCTATCGTGGCAAACCCCGCGCAAGACTGGTCGGCATTGACGAGGCCGGCGAGACGGCGCCGGACAGCGAAAACTTCCCCGGGTTCGGCATGTGGGAGAACCACGAAGCGATGCGGGACGTGGACGCCTGGCTTCGGGGGATACGCCAGTCCCGAAATGCTGATTGATACCGATGTCCTGGTCTGGCTGTTCCGTGGCCGTGAATCCGCCCGGGCAGCCGTTACAGGGTGTGTGGATGTCAAACTTTCGGCTGTCACCTATATGGAATTGGTGCAAGGGGTACGCAACCGGGACGAACTTCGCCTGCTGCGCCGGACCATCGGCACGAACGCGTGGCAGGTGGTGCCGCTATCCGAAAACATCGGGCATCGGGCAATCCTGTATGTCGAAAACCACGCCCTGTCCCATGGCATGCGACTGGCCGATGCGCTGGTGGCCGCCACTGCCGTCGAGTGCGGGGAATCACTGCTGACGGCGAACCTGCGGCACTACCGGTTTCTGCGCGAGATCTCGCTGGAGGGATATCGCCCTTAAGGGTAAGGCGCGCCATGGCGCGGGCAGATCGACTACAACCCCGGGCGCTACATCGAACTGGAGCCGAAGTCCGCTCCGGACGCCGACATATTATTGACAATTTGGGCATGGGCACTGCGAGGTGTCTTCTACGAACTGTTTCGGGGCACCGTCTGGTTTGGATCTACAGCTGGTCTGTGCCGTCAAGTGGGCGGTACGTCAACTCGGATCGGAAATTTTCTCGCTACCGAAGCAATAGCCGAGCACGAGGGTTACGACGGGAAGAAGAATGGAACTCAGGATGGTCGCCAGAAATTCTGCTTTGCTCGTCCAATTGCTTTCAACCAGGACAAACGACACGAGTGCCATGATGGTCAGGAGAAAAAACAGTACGACAGATATACCGATGATGGATCTGTCGCGTGTTTGGCGGAGATGGCTTCGTTGTAGAGCCAGGCTTTTGGTCAGGCTCTCCATCCGCTTGATTTTGGCGACGATGCCGGCATCAGCATCCGGCAAGTCGTTGGAGTCATGCGACGCCGCAGGCATCTTTGGCCATCTCTAGCCCCAAGGAGGCCAAATCGTCGGCATGACGTCGGCTGGCGCGGGCTTCGGCGCGCAAGATTTCCGCTTCCTGGCCCTGCAGCAGGTCCGCCTGCTGATCGAGAAGTGAGGCTCTCTCCAGAGCGAAACGCGCTTTCTGCGCGAGGATCCGTAACTCAGAGGGTTGCATTTTAATGTCTCCTCTACGGTTGAATTCAGCCGGTGGCTAAATTCCATGGAGCGATGGTCGATTCATCTCAGTGAGACGTCAAGGGAGATTTCGCCCGTTTGGTGTAAGCCCGATGCCAACGCAGGCCGCGGCTCACGCCTCATCGGGCATCGAGTGACTTGGTATGTGAAAAACCGGACCCTGTTCCATGGCCTGCAATTGGCCGATGCGCTGGTGGCCGCCACTGGAGTCGAGCGCGGAGAATCATTGCTGACGGCGGACGTGAACGTGTTCGTTCGAGGTCCTCCGGCCGCTGCCGGTATAGGATTGAGTTGCCGTTGTGCAGTCCCTCGACCTCGGCGAATACCCGACCGAAGGGTTCCCGGGAGCTTTGACCGGGCACGTGGCTTGAGGGATTGGCCGGGGTAACGGCAGGTCGTTCGTTCATCTCCGACGCACCCGGCTTTCCAGTTCCGCGATTCGGGCATCCGACGCCCGGCGGACAGTTGCCAGCCGATCGAGTTCCTTCTCCGCCGCCCGGCGGTCGGCGATTTCTCCCCGGAACAGGCGCATCTCCAGGTCGCGTTCCGCCTTCAATGTTTGCGTGGCCTTTTTCGTGGCTCTTGTGGCGTCGACCGTTTCCATGTGCGTCAGAAGGCGGACATTCCGCACCGGGTCGAAGTAGAAGAGCCGCTCTTCCTCGAGACACAACTCGAGACCCAGCAGGCTCTGATGGCAGAGCACCCCCTCGTGCTCTTGCAGCACCAGGTCACGGTACTTGCCGTCTGGCCCCAACTCCCGGCCCTTCAGGAACGGGTCGAGGTAGTCGCCCTCCGGGTCGAACTGCCAGTACTCCCGAACGCCAAGCGCCTCATAGACCCTCTTCTTGCGGCCCTCATCCTCAAGCTCCGTGTTCTCCGAGGTGATCTCCAGAACGAAATCCGGCCCCTTGCCCTCCAGCCAGATCAGCCAGTTGTCGCGCTCCGGCAGTTTCGGAACGCCGAACGCCACCCACACATCGGGCACCACGTTGCCGTTCACATCCCCTTCCCGGTAGTACATCAACATGTCGCAACCCACGTAGACGTCGCTGCGCTTTTCGAAGAAAAAGTGCAGCGGCATCGCGGCATCGACCGTTGCACGCCGGTGGATGGGCGTCTCGGCCATCGGGTTGCCGTCGCGGACCGGGTAATCCGAGGGAGCCAGGGGACCGGGGCCCGGTGGTTTGGGGAAAATGACTCGATTTCGGTTGCATACGGGGTAGAACGGCTCGTCTTCTCGCATGGCGTACTCCTTCAGCGGGCCGTGGATGGACGCGCGGAACTGTATCATGGGGGGGTGCCGCCTTAAGCGGCCTGAGGGGCGGGGGGCGGTGCCGGCGGCATGACGCATCGAACGACCCGGTTTCAGGACGGGCCACAAAAGTTGCCAGGGACGCCGCTCGCGTTATGTCGGCCAATCGCCTGGCGTTGCGTGCGAATTCGTAAGCAGCTGGCAGTCAGACCTTTTCAACGAGTCGTTCGACTCGGAGGAGCTTGATTTGCATGCTCCCGAGAACTTTCGCGTGCAGCAGGTGGTGCGGGCGCGGGATGGGGGCGCCGAGGGCATCGGGGTGCTCGAGCAGGTGGCGTTCGGGCCGTATGCGCCGGCCGGGCTCAGGAGCTATTTCGATGGGGCGGCGGGTTAGCCTGGATTGCAAGGCCACCTGGCAACTTCAATTCATGTCGATGTCCGCGTCGTCTTGCAGGTGATCGAGTTCCTGCAAGCGTTTGGAAACCTGACGTGACCAACCGCGGGAAGACGTTCCGCGAGCGTCGGGTTCCATAGCCGCTTCCGCGACGTCCAGGGCGATGTCCTCCACACGTTGGGAGGCGCACCTGGCCGCGAAGCGGACCGCGTAGCAGAGCAGCCAATACCGGTTGGTGTCGGTCTCGACGAACAGATCGTCGAGGGTCGGCAGGTCACACCTGGCGCTGGCCAGCTGCACGTATTCGAGCACGCGGTCGAGTTCGTCCTGGAAGTCTTCGGCGGTGATCGTGAATCTGGAGGTATCGAGTGGTTTGCAAGCTGACATAGTTACTGCCTCATGTCGTGCGGAGGGTTCCGGCAAGGGTGCCGGGCCATTGCAAACCTTCACATAGGTACGTGACAGTTCCCGCCTATTCGCCGGGGCTTAGGGAGCAACCCCCAGCCCTGTAGTTCGGCTGTTTTATTCGACAGGTAACCCGACGGAACACCGATTACCTATTGAAGGTTTGCGTGGGGGAGTATTTCGCTTGGTGTGGGTTTGGTCAAGCTACTGGGTGGTCGCGCTTGTCTTGGATGCCAGGTAAACGGGTGTCGCTGGACGTTGATTTCCAGACTGCGTTTCTGAACTTGAAAGTGCGCAAGTCGCTGTGCCGCTTGATGCACGCCGGCCCGCTCGTGTTAGGGTGTTTTCATCATGACGGCACGATCGGCGCGCATCCTGCACGGCATCGACGAGATCGACGCGGAAACCTGGGACCGGTGCGCGAATCCCCCCGGCGAGCCGTTCAACCCGTTTCTCGCCTACAGTTTCCTGCACGCCCTGGAAGCCAGCGGCAGCACCACCGCGCGCACCGGCTGGCAACCCTTCCACCTGGCCCTCGAAGAGCGCGGCAGCGTACTCGGCGTGGTGCCCATGTACGTCAAGGGGCACTCCCAGGGGGAGTACGTTTTCGACTATGCCTGGGCCGATGCCTGGCACCGCGCCGGGGGCAAGTATTACCCAAAGTTGCAGGGAAGCGTGCCGTTCACGCCCGCCACCGGCCGCCGGCTGCTCGGTGCGGGCGGCGATGCGGAAATCGAACAGGCCCTGCTCGGGGCCTGCGTGCAGGTCGCCGACCAGGTCGGGGTGTCGTCGCTGCACTTCACGTTCATGCCGGAGCGGCAGTGGCGGCTGGCCGGCGAGTCGGGATACCTCCGGCGCATGGACCAGCAGTACCACTGGCACAATCCGGGATACGACACCTTTGAAGCCTTCCTCGCCGACCTTTCCTCCAAAAAACGCAAGAATCTCCGGCGCGAGCGGCGCACCCCCCTGCCCGCCGGCATCACGGTGGAGTGGGTCACCGGCGCCGACCTGACCGAAGCGCACTGGGACGACTTCTACCGCTTCTACATGGACACCGGGTCCCGCAAGTGGGGCTCGCCCTACCTCACCCGCGAGTTCTTCAGCCGCATCAGCGACTCGATGGCCGAGCATACGCTGCTGGTGATGTGTTCCCGCGACGGGCGCTACATCGCCGGGGCGCTGAACTTCATCGGCGGGGATGCGCTCTATGGCCGCAACTGGGGTTGCGTCGAGGACCACCGATTCCTGCATTTCGAGGCGTGCTACTACCAGGCCATCGACTTCGCCATCACGCACAAGCTCGCCCGGGTCGAGGCCGGCGCCCAGGGGCCCCACAAGGTGGCCCGGGGCTATCTGCCCCAGGCGACCTACAGCGCCCACTGGATTCGCGACCCGGGCCTGCGCGCTGCCGTGGCCCGGTTCCTCAGCGAAGAACGCGATCACGTACAGCAGGATATCGACTGGATCGAGCGGCACAGCCCGTTCAAGTCCGGCATCGAACTGGATGCCATACGGGGAATCGACGGGGGGCCCTTCGGATAAACGGGATAAAGGATAAAAGGGGATAAAAGGGGTCAGGTTCAATTTGCCGGGCAAATTGAACCTGACCCCTTTTATCCCCTTTTATCCCTACCGGGCGTCGGGTTTGCGGTTCTCGGCCGGCTCATCGGGCAGTTCTTCCGCCGCATCGGGCTCTTCCGCCCATGGGTTGTCGCCCACCTGCTCTTCCGGCCAGTCATCGAACGGAAAGGGCTGTGACTCCGTGTTGAACGTCTGGTACCTAAGCACCTGCCAGACGTAGGCGCTCAGATTGTTCCCGAATTGCAGGAGCTTGTCGTTGGCGCGGCCGGTGAACAGCACGATGAAGAACTGAACGATCACCACCGCCCAGGCCAGCAGTTCGGCCAACCCGAATGCGATCGCGAAGAACACCATGTATAGCGCCCGTACCCAGACCGCGCGCCGGGTGAGCCGTTCCTTGATCCGTTCGTCCATGATCTGCCTCATTGCAAACTTGCCTGCAGGGGGTACAGCAAAATCGGTGCCAACCGTTTTTCCAGCCTGCCGGACCCGCGAGTCGGCTGCAACTGTTCATCTTGGTGGTCGATTCCGCCAGAATCCGGGCAAATTGCCCATCACCCCGGGATTGACCCTGCGCCCGTGCCGGCGCCGGCCTGCACCCTTCCGCGAACGTCCGTGGACAAGCTTTCGGGACACACAATCAATTATCATGCGAAGCTCGTTGGCAGGCCAATCCACCCCAGATGACGCCACACTCCATACGGGCCATCCTGCGCCATGAAATTCCTCCCGGCTCCGAGGTCTGCATCGAGGGCTGGGTACGTTCCAGACGCAGTTCAAGGGGCGGGTTTTCGTTCGTCCAGGTGCATGACGGCTCCTGCTTCGACGGGCTGCAGGCAGTGGTTGACGCCGCCCTGCCCAACTACGCCTCCGAAGTCGAAGCGCTGGGCGCCGGCTGTGCCGTGCGCATCACGGGGCAACTCGTCGAGTCCCGGGGCCGGCACCAGGACCGGGAAATCCAGGCCAGCGCGGTAGAGGTGCTCGGCTGGGTGGAAGACCCCGAAACCTATCCCATCGCCAAGAAGCGGCACACCTTCGAATACCTGCGCACCGTCGCCCACCTGCGCCCGCGCACCAATACCTTCGGCGCCATCGCCCGGGTACGCAACAGCATCGCGCAGGCAGTACACGGATATTTCCGGGAACACGGTTTTCTCTGGGTGAACACCCCCATCATCACCGCCAACGACTGCGAAGGCGCCGGTGCGCTGTTCCGCGTATCGACACTCGATGCCCTGAACCGGGATACGCAATTCGGCGAGGACTTCTTCGGGGAGGAAACCTGGCTGACGGTTTCCGGTCAACTGAACGTGGAGAGCTACGCCTGCTCCCTGTCCAGGGTCTACACCTTCGGCCCCACCTTCCGCGCGGAAAACTCCAACACCAGCCGTCACCTGGCGGAGTTCTGGATGATCGAGCCTGAAATCGCCTTCGCGGATCTCGACGATCTCGCCGACCTGGCCGAAGACTTCCTGAAGTGCGTGAGCCGCGAAGTGCTGGGCGCCTGTGCGGACGACGTGCGCTTCTTCGAGCAGCGCATCGATCCGGACACCATCGCCCGGCTGAAGCAGGTGACCGACAAGGAATTCGTGCGCATGGACTACAGCGACGCAATCAAGGCGCTGGAAGGTTCCGGCCGCCGCTTCGAGTTTCCCGTCGAATGGGGCCTGGACCTGCAGACCGAGCACGAGCGCTGGCTGACCGAGGAATACGCCCGGGGCCCGGTTGTCGTGATGAACTACCCCAAGTCGATCAAGGCGTTCTACATGCGCCTGAACGACGACGGGCAAACCGTTGCCGCCATGGATGTCCTGGTGCCGGGCGTCGGCGAAATCGTCGGCGGCAGCCAGCGGGAGGAACGGCTGGCGGTGCTCGATGCGCGCCTGGCGGAACACGGGCTGGGCGAGGAACTCTGGTGGTACCGCGACCTGCGCCGGTACGGCACCGTGCCCCACGCCGGGTTCGGGCTGGGGCTCGAGCGGCTCGTTCTCTACATGACCGGCATGGACAACATCCGCGACGCGATTCCCTTTCCCCGCACCCCCGGGAACGCGACCTTTTGAAATTTCTCGCGACAAGACAGGCCTTTGCCTGACATGGCAATGTCCCAGCCCGACGAGAAAACAGCGACCGGGAGTGAACTTGATTCGTTCGACAACCCTATCCACAAATTAGAGGTTTGGAACAAGGGCGCGGTGTGCGACGGAAGCCCGCCGCGCGTTCGTAAAACAGAACCGTGAGCCTGCTCAAAGTCCGTATCACCCTGGCCTCGGCGCTGCTGGCTGCCGGCTGCGCTGGCGACCCCCGCGCACCCCTGGTCGACGCAGAGTTGCCCGATGCCTGGCGCCAGCCGGGTCAGGGCGCCGTGGTCGAGGCCTGGCTGCCCACGTTCAACGACCCGCACCTGACCGGGCTGGTCAACCGGGCCATCGCGGACAACCATGGCCTGGCACAGCAGCGCGCGCTACTGGACAGCGCCCGGCAACAGGCAAGGCTGGTGCGGGCGGCACGCCTGCCCACCCTCAACCTGGGGCTCGCCGGCCAGCGCCAGCGGGCGTTTGCGTCGGCGCCGGTGAACGAACAGTTCGACCTGAGCGCCG
This sequence comes from Gammaproteobacteria bacterium, assembly GCA_026713405.1. The sequence continues at coordinate 979 of JAPOON010000770.1, read as the reverse complement.
TGCTCAACGCGCCCCTCGACCTGTGGGGCGCCCTCGGCGATGCGGAACGGCAAGCGCTGCTCAATCTTGCCGCGCAGGAAGCGCGCTACCGCGACACCGAACTGAACCTGACGGCTGCCGTCGTCAGCGCCCACTACGATGCCGCCGCGGCGCTGCAACTGCAGGAACTGCTCGAGGAGCGTCTCGCCAACCTCGTCCAGTCCCTGGATGTCATCGAGAGCGGTTACCGAAGCGGCCTGAACGATGCGCTGGACGTCTACCTGGCGCGCAACACCCTGGAACAGGAACGGGCAAACGTGGCAAGCCAGCGCCAGGTGCGCATGCAGGCGGTCGCAAACCTGGAACTGCTGCTGGCGGACTATCCCGCCGGCCGCTTCGCCGCCGGCGAGCGCCTGCCCCACATGGTGGCGCCGGTCGGCGCCGGCGTCCCCGCCGAACTGCTCAATCGCCGGCCGGACATTCAGCAGGCCTGGCTGGAACTGCTGGCAGCGGACGCCGGCCTTGCCGTGGCGCACAAGAACCGCTTTCCCGGCCTGAGCCTCACCGCCAGCGCCCGCGACAGCGACGGCAGCCTCGGCGGGGCGCTGAACGGCGGTGCGCTGGCGTGGTCTGTCGCGGCAAGCCTGACCCAGCCGCTGTTCCAGGGCGGGCGCCTCGATGCCCTGCACGAACAGGCCAAGCTGCGCATCGTGCAACTCGAACGCCGCTATCTCGATACCGTCTACCGGGCGATCTCTCAGGTGGAGACGGAACTGAGCCGAACCCTGAACCTGGCAGCGCGGCACGAGGCGGTCCATGACGCCCAGGCCAGCGCGGAGGCGGCATTGGACCTGGCCTTCGACCTGTATCAGCGTGGGCTGGTCAGTTACATCACCGTGCTGGAGTCGCAACGGCGGGCGTTCGATGCGCAATCCTCCCTGATTCGCCTGCACCAACAGCTTCTTCCGAACCCGGGTGCCCCTCCTCTCCGCCCCCGCCG
>JAPOON010000769.1 GCA_026713405.1 Gammaproteobacteria bacterium | reverse complement strand
AGCAGCCGGCGTGCCAGCGCCTCGGCCTGGCGCGCATTCAGCCCCTTGGCCACGATGGTGCGTGCCGCTGCGGCCTGGGTGCCGGCCGGCAACGGGACCAGGGCGCGGGCGTGGCCCATTTCCAGGGCGCCGTCGTTCAACAGGTTGCGTACCGCCGGTTCCAGGCTCAACAGGCGCAGGGCGTTGCTGACCGCGGCGCGGGACTTGCCCACGGCGTCCGCGACTTCCTGGTGGGTGAGCCCAAATTCGTCGTGCAGCCGCTGCAGTGCGCCCGCTTCATCGAGGGGCTTCAGGTCCTAGCGCTGGATGTTCTCGATCAGCGCCATCACCGACGCCTGCTGGTCGGTGACCTCCTTGATCAATGCGGGCACCGATCGCAGCCCGGCGAGCCCCGCCGCGCGCCAGCGCCGTTCGCCGGCGACGAGTTCGTACCCTCCCTGGGGACGGGGCCGCAGCAACACCGGCTGCATCATGCCCTGGGCCTTGATCGACCGGGCCAGCTCCGCCAGGGATTCCTCATGGAACGAACGTCGCGGCTGGTGGCGGCCGGGGTGAATTTCTTCCAGGGGAACCGTCGTCTGGCCGGACGCCTCCGCGGACGCCTCCGGGGTGGGCTCCGGATCCGGGCTCAACAGTGCACCGAGCCCCCTGCCTAAACGCCTGTTGCTCATTCGGGTCGGGCCTCCCGGCTATCGCGCGACGCGGCAAGAATAGCGGTCTTTACCGCCCGCGCCTACCGGGAGCCGGTCCCGGCATCCGCATGGTTGCGCGAAAGTTCGCTCGCCAGTGCCAGGTAGGCCACCGCGCCGCGGGACTGCCGGTCGTAGAAGATCACGGGCCGCCCGTGACTGGGCGCTTCCGCCAGGCGGACGTTGCGGGGGATCACGGTGCGGAAGACCGAATCGCCGAAGTGTTCGAGGAGCTGGCGGGACACTTCCAGCGTCAGCTTGTTGCGCGGGTCGTACATGGTGCGCAGCACCCCTTCGATGGCCAGCCCGGGGTTGGCGCGTCGGCGGACCTGCTCGATGGTCTCCAGCAATGCCGCCAGGCCTTCCAGCGCATAGTATTCGCACTGCATTGGAATCAGCACGCCGTTTGCAGCCACCAGCGCGTTCAGCGTCAGTATGTTGAGTGACGGCGGGCAGTCTATGAACACATAGTCATAGGACGTCTGCAGTGTCGCAATGCGCTGGCGCAACCGGATTTCCCGGCGATTCTCCCGCAGCAGCGCCACTTCCGCGGCGGTAAGGTCGCCGTTGGCGGGCGCGAGGTCGAACGAACCGGGACATTTCCAGATTATCGATGTCGGGCTCGCGCCATCGATCAACCATTCGTAGGCCGAGCGCTTCAGGGTGTTCTTGTCGACGCCGGCGCCGGTGGTTGCATTGCCCTGTGGGTCCAGGTCGACCAGCAGCACCTTGCTGCCGTATACCGCCAGCGAGGCGCCGAGGTTCAGGCTGGTCGTCGTCTTGCCGACACCGCCCTTCTGATTCGCAACCGCGATCACCCGGGTCAAGGGTGCATCTCCCTTACCTCCAGAACACCATGCCAGGCGCCGAATTGCGGCATTTGCGTCCAGTGGCGCCTGATCGTCGCGCCGTCGCACCCGCCGGGGGTTTCAACCGGCGGCGCTTCCGCTGAACGTACGATCCTGTCCAGTACCAGCAGGCAGCCCCCCGGCGCCAGGGCAGCCCGGGCGTGAGGCCACAACGCCTGCACCGGCATCGTCGCCCGCGCTACAACGGCCCGGCAACTGCACCGCTGCAACTGCCGGACGTCCGCGCAGAGCACCCGCACGTTCGGCAATTTAAGTTCGTCGCGAACGCGCCGCAAGAAGCGTGCTTTCTTTTCGCTGCGATCGATGAGCGTAAACGTCAACCCGGGCAGCGCGATCGCCAGCGGAACGCCCGGCAACCCTGCTCCGGAACCGAAGTCGGCGACGGGCAGCGAAGCGTCGGTATCCTCAGCGTCCGCACCGCCCGGGGCGGCATCGGCACCCTCCCGTTCCCGGAGCAGTGGCGCCAGCACCAGGCTGTCGAGCAGGTGCCGATGGGAAAACCGGTTGAGATCGTCCCTGGAAACCAGCCCCGCCACTCGGTTCCAGCGCGCAACCAGTGCGCTGAAGGACTCCAGCGCCTGCAACTGGGCGCCGGCCAGCGGCACTCCCAGGCGCTCTAGTGTCGTTTCAGGAAGAGACGGCGTGTTTCTTTCCTGCGTTGCCCCGGGTCGCATGGACCATGAACACCGATAGTCCCGCCGGGGTCATGCCGGGGATGCGCGCCGCGCGGGCAAGGGTTGCAGGCTGCACCGCTTCCAGCTTCTGACGCAGTTCCATGGACAGGCCCGGGATCGAGCCATAGTCGACGTCGTCCGGCAACGCGACGTTCTCGTTGCGCCGGATCTTCGCGATTTCGGCGTCCTGCCGTTTGACGTAGCCCTCGTATTTCACCTCGGTTTCCACGCCCCGCAGCACCTCCGGATCAGCGTCAATGTCTCCGAGCACGCCGACCGCGTGGCCAATATTCGCTTCCGGGCGCTTGAGAAAGTCCACGAGCCGAACCTCTGCCGAGAGCTTCGAGCCGGATTCGGCCTCGAGCCGGCGCGCCGCATCGCTGCCGGGCCTGATGAGCTTTTCCTTGAGGCGGACGATAAGCTCGTCGCGCGCCGCCACCTTGCTCTGGAAAGCCCGCCACCGGTGCGCGCCCACCAGCCCCAGGTCATGTCCGACGCCGGTCAGGCGAATGTCCGCGTTGTCTTCGCGCAGACGCAGCCGGTACTCGGCGCGGCTGGTGAACATCCGGTACGGCTCCGTGGCGCCCGGGGTGGTCTGGGGGGCGGTCACCACGCCCAGGCGGAGGCCGT
>JAPOON010000768.1 GCA_026713405.1 Gammaproteobacteria bacterium | reverse complement strand
GGTTTTTGGAGGCACATCCGGCATCGGGCTGGCCACCGTCATCCGCCTGGCCGAAGGCGGCGCTGCGGTCACCGCTTTCGGCCGCAGTGCCGGCAACATCGAAACCGCGATGCGCTCGGCGCCGCAATCGGTGAAGTTCGAGCAGGCGGACGTGCTCGACCGGAGCGCCCTTGCAGAGGCATTTGCGGCCAACGCGCCGTTCGACATCCTGGTCAATGCCGCAACCGGCGGCGAGCGCGCGACCGGGCCGTTCCTCAGCATGGACCTGGACGGCTTCCAGGGCTCGTTCCGCAAGCTCTGGGGCTATACGAACACGGTTCGTCTCGGCACGGAGCACATGAGCGAAGACGGCAGCATCGTGCTGGTCAGCGGGTTTCCCGCCCGGCGTCCGCGGCCGGGATACGTCGCGATCGGTTCCGTGGGCGGCGCCGTGGAAGCCTTCGTGCGCGGTATCGCCGCCGAACTGGCGCCACGACGCATCAACATCGTATCGCCGGGCATCATCGATACGCCGATGTTCGCCGTGGACGGCGAGGCGCGCGCCGCCTTTCTCGGAAACGCGACGGCAGGGCAACCGATCCCTCGAGCCGGCACGGCGGACGAAGTGGCCGAGGGCATCCTGTTCGTCATCGGCAACGATTTCGTGACGGGCACCACGGTGGACGTGGACGGCGGCGTACTGCTTGCCTGAAACGGAGCGGAGACCCGGCACAAACGCAGTCTCCGCTCCCGATACATCGACGAATTTCCGTCAGGCATCGGCGACTTAACCGGCCTTCCGCCGGTGGCGGTTCGGCCGGGACCGCGCCCGAACGACTATAGCCCCGCCTTGCCTGCCTCCCGAATCATGGGCTGGTACTCGTCGAAAGCCGGCGGGTTGACCGACGAGCCGGTCGTCATGCCCGCATCGGTGGTCAGGGGGTGACCGCTCGTATAGCCCGTCTCGTCGCTCGCCAGCCACAGCGCCGCATTGGCGACATCTTCGGCGAGCCCCGGACGGCCCTTCAACGGGGATCCCGCGGCCAGCGCTTCCTTGGTGGCTTCGATGGCCGACGGGTCGCCGGTGGTGACGTTGGCCACCATCGGTGTCGCCATGCCAGCCGGCGAAATGCAGTTCACGCGAATGCCGAACCGGCCGAGTTCCGCCGCCGCACTCTTGGTAAGGCCGACCACGCCGTGCTTGGCCACCGTGTAGGTGTGCGGGCCGAGGCCGCCGAGTATGCCCGCCGTGCTCGACATGCTGACGATGGACCCGGACCCCTGGGGCTTCATGACCCGCGCCGCGTGCTTGACGCCGTAGAAGACGCCGTTCAACAGGATGTCCAGGGTCGCTTTCCATTCGGCGGTGGGCGTGGTGTCGATGGGCCCCACCGCGCCGACGATGCCCGCGTTGTTGTACATGATGTCGAGACGCCCGAAGGCGCTTACCGCCGTATCCACGAGGTTGGCGACATCTTCCTCCGAGGTGACGTCGCAGCGAACGAACACTGCCGCGTCGCCAAGTGACGCCGCCACCGCGCGGCCTGCATCCTCCTGGATGTCACCCAACGCCACCCGGCAGCCTTCGCTGACGAACAGCCGCGCCGCCGTTTCGCCGAATCCGCTTGCCGAGCCGGTGATGGCGGCGACCTTGCCTTCGAGTCTCGAACCCATGGAGATCTCCTTCAATGACTGTGGGCCGCCATATTCTGGCATCCGTTTCAAAAGTCAATCCGCGCGAGGTGTGGCCTGCAACCCTTTGCTGGGAAATCGGCTTCTCATCACCGGCGTACGGCCGGCGCAGCGGGCTGGCCTACGTCTCGGTCACCCCCAGCCCGAGGCCGCCGTCGACGTCGATTACCGCGCCCGTTGTCCAGTCCGCGCAGACGAGATAGGCGATCGCTTCGGCAACGTCCTGTTCCGTGCCGATACGGTCAAGCGCATGCCGGTCGATCATCGATTCCAGCCGGGCCCTGGCTTCTTCATCAGAGACCAGGCCCGCTCTTTGATTGAGTTCGGTGAGTACGGCGCCCGGGGCAACGCAGTTGACGCGCACTTTCTCGCGGCCGAGTTCCGCCGCCAGCACCCGGGTGAGCGTTTCCACGGCGCCCTTGGTCGCCGCGTACGGCGAAGCACCCGGGAATGCCAGCCGGTTGTGGATGGAGCCGATAAAGACGACCGCGCCCGCGCTTTGCGACAGCGCCTCTACGCAGAGCCCGGTCAGCATCATTCCGGCAACCACGTTGCTGTGAAAAACGTCCAGCAATTGCCGCTCGTCGAGGCTGTGGATGGGCCCGCGGTACATGTTGCCGGCATTATTTACCAGCGCATCGAGCCCGCCGCCGTGTTCAATGGCCGCCGCCACCAGCCGGCGGCGATCCGCATCGCTGGTGACATCGGCCTGCACGCCACGGCAGTTTTTGCCAAGGCGCGCGGCCACCGCATCGACTTCGTTCCGGCGCCGTCCGCAGACCGTGACGCGCGCGCCGCGTTCGCAGAAGTACTCCGCCGTGCCGGCGCCGATACCCGAGCCGCCACCGGTGATCAGAACCGACAATCCCGCGACATCTTTCATGCAGGCAGCAAGCTACTCGCGCGGCAATTGCTTGAGCACACTGTTGATCACGCCGCCGTCGATGGCGATGTTCTGCCCGGTGATGTAGGCGGCCGCCTCGGAGGCCAGGAACATTGCGCATTCGGCGACGTCGTCCGCAGAACCCAGGCGCCCGAGGGGCACGGCATTGCCGCGCAGTTCGCGAATTGCCGGGTTCTCGAAGAAGGGTGCTGACATGCCGGCATCGATGAATCCAGGTGCAATGGAATTGACCCGAATGCCGTACTCGCCCCACTCCAGGGACATTTGCTGAGTCAGGCAGACGATGCCCGCCTTGGCGGCCGCGTAGGCTCCGCAGGACATGGACGGGTGGATGGCGTTGATGGAGGCGAGATTGACGATGGCGCCGCCGCCGTTGTCCTTCATCCGTCGGGCGACAATCTGGGAGACGATGAACACGCTGTTGAGGTTGACGTCGGTGACCCGGCAGAAGTCCTCTACGGATTGCTCCAGCAACGGCCCCACGCGCAGGATGCCTGCATTGTTGATCAGGAACCCCGGCGTATCGCCAAGGCGCTCCACAGCGGCTTCAACCTGGCCCGGGTCGGTAACGTCCGCCGCCAGCGCCACACCCCCGATCGGTTCGGCAATTGCCCGCGAAGCATCGAGGTCGAGGTCCAGCACACCCACCCGGTAGCCGCGCCGGGCGGCGTGTTCCGCCATGCAGGCGCCCAGGCCGTGCGCGGCCCCGGTGATCAGGGCGGTAACCAAGTCGATCTACGCGCCGGCCTCCGCTTTCGCCATCGCATCGTATTCCATCCAGGAAATCACCGCCTCGATCGGCGTTCCCCGGCCGGTATCGAAGGTCAGCGGGCCGTAGACGTTCGCCATGTAGATGAGGTCGTCGTCGGTCAGCCTTTGCGTAAGATCGTGACGCGCGCCGGCGGGTTCGAAGAACCACACGCCCGGCCCGTACCCCTCCGGAGGCCCGGCCCGATAGCCGATGCGGCCGCTCAGCACGAGGAAATCGCTGGCGCCCAGGTGATTGTGCGGTGCCGCCACGCCGTTGTGACGCACCACCAGCGAGACGATGCCGGTCTCGGCGCTGACCCTGAGTATCTTCACCGCGATATCGGGCAGGTCCGGATTCACCACCCAGGGCACTTCCCGGGTATTGATGAAGTGGGAGTGATTGAGCCGGGATCCGCCGTTCGAAACTTCCCTGGCGCCGACGACGAGCTGACCGGCATCCCGCGAGGCAATGGCCAGGGGCTCACCGTCGCCGGAAAACGGATCCGGCCGCTCCTGCATGCACTCCTCCAGGGTATTCGGAACCAGCGTGATGCCGTACTGCTCAGCGAGGCTGCGAACGTCCGCGCTCGTCAGCACCGAAGCGACGGACCCGTCGGCACCGCCGAAAGCCAGGCCGCTGTAGAAGTTCACCAGCAGTTCGGCATCGCCCTCGCCCACCATTGAATCGATGCGGGTATTCGCGGGCAGATAGCCCCAGGCGCCCGGCTCCAGCACGCTCTGGACGCCGCCCTCCTCGTAGAGGACCGCTCCGGACAGCACCAGCAGGTCCAGGCCACCCAGGGGTGTCGCGGAACGCAGCCCCGCACCCGCCTCGAGCTTCACCGCCACGCTGAACATGCCGCTCTCGGTGCTCGCCCGCAACGGTTTCAGGTGCGTGCCCGCCGCGCCGGCAACCGGCATCCAGGGCAGCACGTTCACATCCACGCCCCCTTCTATACCCGTGGGGTCGTATTCCGGGTTGATTGCTTCAGCCATTTCTCAATCCATCCATTTCGCCAGATTTTTCGATCAGAACCTGTAACTCAGGCTGGCAGCCACCAGCCGCGGTTGGCCCATGGTGCCGATGTTGATGTTCTCGCCCCCGTCGAGCGCATGCAAGTTGGGGAACCTCTGTACATCCGTGTAGTACTCCTCGTCCGCCAGGTTCTCCACCTGCAGGAGGATTTCCCAACGGTCGCCCTGCACCCCCACCTGGGCATTGACGACAGTGTAGGAGGAATGCCGGAGGGTGTCCCACGCCTGCAGGCCCAGGAACTTGCCAGTACGGCTGACCTGCAGGCCGGCAACCAGCCGCAACGGGCTTGCCGGCGCCAGGGGCGCGTTGTAGTCGGCCGCCAGCACCCAGTTCGTATCGTTCGTGTTCGGCACCTCGGTACCGCCCAGGTCCACAACCGAGGCGCCCAGGTCGACCAGGGCGCCGTCTTTCCATTCCGCATCGACAATCCCCAGGCCCGCCATCAGGCTGAGGTGTTCCGAGACCTGCAGGTTTATCTCGGCCTCAAAGCCGTATTGCTCGGAATCGCCGAGATTGATGATGCCCTCGATCACCTGGCCGCCGACCTGCGCCTGGAATTCGACCTGGCGCTCGGTGTAGTCGATATAGAACGCGGCGGCGCTCAAGCTCACCCGGTCGTCGAGGAACCTCGTTTTCAAGCCCAGTTCAAAGCTCGACACCTCTTCGACATCGTATCCGAACAGGTCGTTCTCGCCCTCGAAATTGGCCAGGTTGTAGCCGCCCGGCTCGTAGCCCTTGGCGTAGGTGAAATAGACCATCGACTCCTCGCTGAGCCACTTGGTCAGCGAGGCGCGCGGCAGCACCTCGACGGCGTCCTGGCTGCTGCTGATGCCCGTGTCGAAGTTGTCGGTGCTGTTCTTCCAGCGGTCTACGCGAATGCCGAGATCCAGTTCCCAGGTGTCCCAGTCGTAATTGACGTTGGCGAACGCCGCCAGGTGGGACTTGTCCCGGTCGCGGATTTCAAAGGGCAGGGCCAGGAAGTCCATTTCCATATCCGGGGTGAGAATCTGCCCCGTCCAGACGCCCGAGCAGGTCGGCAGGCCGATGGCACACCCCAGCGCGCCGGAGATATTCCCGTCCGCGTCGACCCGCGCATTCCACCAGATC
>JAPOON010000767.1 GCA_026713405.1 Gammaproteobacteria bacterium | reverse complement strand
CACGACAGGGGCCGGAGGGCGGCGCGTCCTCTGCGTCTGCCAATCCCGCCCCCAAGGCTGGGAAGCCCGAACCGGCAACGATTCGGGCTTCCATTTTCGTGGGATGCAGCGATGTGCAGGCAGAAGAAACAGCCCTGATATGTGTCGTCCGAAACCCTTGAAAACCGTCGGAGATAGCTCACACGATGTCTCCATGAACGACGCCGAGCGTGCCCACGCTGCCGGGCTCATGCGCGTCAACCAGACCGGCGAGGTGCGCGCCCAGGCAGTCGGCTGAGGAGCAACTCAACCTGGAGGCGCATCTGCGGCGAGAAGAAGCCGAAGCCCGGCGCGGGGCGGAAGCGGCGGTGGCAGATCTGGAGCGGCTGCTGCGCGGCGAGTGAGTTACCGCCCGGCTGACGTCAGGGAAACAGTTTGCGCAAGGCCGCCCCCGGGTCCGGCGCGCGCATGAAGGCTTCTCCTACCAGGAAGGCTCCCACACCCCGGTCGAGCATGGCTTGCACGTCGCTTCTTTGACGAATGCCGCTTTCCGTGACGACCGTCACGTCTTCCGGTATCCCGTTCAACAGGTCGAAAGTCGTCGTCAGGCTGGTTTCAAACGTTTTCAGGTTGCGGTTGTTGATGCCGATGAGGGCTGGTTGCAGCGCCAGGGCGGCATCGAGATCATTGCGGTTGTGCACCTCGATCAGCGCATCGAGCCCGAGATCGGCGGCCAGTTCTGCCAGTGGCCTGAGCTTCGGCTTTTCCAGGGCGCTCACGATCAGCAGAATGCAGTCGGCGCCCAGGGCGCGCGCCTCGTAAACCTGGTATTCGTCGATGGTGAAGTCCTTGCGCAGCACCGGCAGGGCAACAGTCTCGCGCGCCGCCTGCAGACAGGCATCGCTGCCCTGGAAGTATTTCTCGTCGGTAAGCACCGACAGGCAGGCGGCGCCGGCGGCTTCGTAGCTGCGCGCGATTGCGGGCGGGTCGAAATTCTCGCGGATGATGCCCTTGCTGGGCGAAGCCTTCTTGATCTCGGCGATTACGGCTGGGCGGCCGGCATTCTGCCGCTCTTGCAGGGCGTCCGTGAAGCCGCGTGCCGGCGGTTGCCGCTCGGCTTCCGTGCGCACCTGTGCCAGCGGCCGGCCGCGTCGGCGCCGTTCAACTTCCTGGCGCTTGTGGGCGAGGATTTCATCGAGCACGGTGGCCATCGGATCAGTTCGCTATTGACCTCTTGTTTGCGGACAAAGGCGATCGAACACAAGGTTCGCACCCGGTTGCCGCTTTCATCCGTGGCTGGCGCATCGTCTTGCCAGGCGCCCGAACCTCAGGACTCGCCCATGAGGCTGGTGATGCGCACGAACTCGTCGAGGCGTTCCTTGGCGAGCCCCGCGGCGATGGCATCCTGGGCCATGGTGACGCCATTGGCGAAATTGGTGGCCAGGCCCGCGGCGTAAATGCCGGCGCCGGCGTTCAGGGCCACCACATCCGCGGCGGCGGAATCCGGCTGCGTCAGGGCGCCCTTGAAGAGGTTCAGGCTCGCCTCGACCGAGTCTGCGCGCAGGGGCTCGACGCTCTGGCCCGCGATTCGGAAATCTTCCGGCACGATGTCGTACTCGGTGATTTCGCCCGCCTTCAGTTCGCAGATGTGGCTGGGGCCGTCGAGGGTGATTTCATCGAGCCCGTTGCTGTGCACCACCAGCACGTGTTCGCTGCCGAGCAGGCTTGCCACTTCCGCCAGGGTGCGCTGCCAGCGGGCGCTGAACACGCCGATCACCTGCCGCCTGGCGCCGGCGGGATTGGTGAGCGGGCCCAGTACGTTCATCAGGGTGGGCGCGCCGAGTTCCCGGCGTACGGGTGCGGCGTGCCGGGTGGCGCCGTGATGCGCCTGGGCGAACATGAAGCCGACGCCGACCTCGCTGATGCAATGGGCCACCTGTGCCGGAGTGAGGCCGATATTGCCGCCGGCGGCCTCCAGCACATCGGCGCTGCCGCTGAAGCTCGTCATCTTGCGGTTGCCGTGCTTGGCGACGTGAGCGCCCGCCGCCGCGGCGGTGAAGGCGGCGGCGGTGGAGATATTGAAGAGCTTGACGCCGCTGCCGCCCGTGCCGCATGTGTCGATCAGGTTGGGTACATCGACCTCCACGCGAGTGGCGAACTCGCGCATGGTCTGCGCCGCCCCGGCCACTTCTTCGGCGGT
>JAPOON010000766.1 GCA_026713405.1 Gammaproteobacteria bacterium | reverse complement strand
GCCCTGGCGAGAATCGACCCGGGCCGGGAGCATTTGCGCACGTTGACGGTCACCGCGAAGGAGAAGGCCTGCATCGTCGAGGGCATGCCCTGTTCGGCAGACGCGTGCTCCTTCGCCAGGGGTTACTACGACAAGCGGGATGCCGCACTGGAGGCGCTGCTTGAGGAGAGGGCCATCGGCCCCGACCTGATCGAGTCGGCTGCCCGGCGCCACGAAGTCTGCCCCTTCGAACTGTCCCTCGACGCCGCGGTCCGGTCGGATGTCGTGGTTTGCGACTACAACTACGTATTCGACCCGGTTGTGCGGCTGCAGCGCTTCATGGCGGACGACGAGATCGATCTTCTGATCGATGAAGCCCACCAACTGAACGGCCGTGCCATGGACATGCTGTCCTGCCGTCTTGACCGATTTACCTTCAAGGCAGCCCTGGCGGAGCCGGTCGACGACTCGATCGCCAGGCGGCTCAAGTCGATCGACCGCGCCCTGACGGCGCTGCGCAGGCAATACGGTGCGGAAAGCGAGACCGTCATCGATCAACCCCAGGCCCTGACCCGTGCAATCGTCCGTTTCCTTGACGAGATGCAGTCCTCCGAAGCGGATCTTTCGCGATTGCCCGCGTTGCGGACCGCGGTATTCGATGCGGGCCGCTGGCTGCGGTCGGAGGGCTGGCGCGAGGCGGGTCCGTTCGAGTACCTGCTGGACACCCACCGGCGCGGCATCGCGGTCCGCTCCCAATGCCTGGACCCGGGCTGTCATATCCGGGATACCCTGGCGCGCTACCGGGGCAGCATCCGCTTCTCCGGCACGCTGTCGCCATTGCCGCTCTACAACCAGCTGCATGGGCTTGACGATGCCCCTGCCGAGCGGGCCGCAAGCGCTTTCGGCGGACACCAGCTCGCCGTTCTGCTGGTGCGCGACATTGACACCTACTACCGGGGACGGGAGGAATCGATCGGCCGGCTGGTGGAGGCCGTTCATGCCGTCTTTTCCTCGCGTGCCGGTCACTATCTCGTGGCGTTCCCCTCCTACGCCTATCTCGACCGGTTCTGCGATGAGGCCCGGGGCCGCTTTCCAGAGGGGAGCCTGCATCGCCAGGTGCCGGACATGTCGGATACCGAACGGGACGCCTTCCTGGCTGCGCTGCGCGATGCCGGTGAACCGCGTCTCGCGGCGGTGGTGCTCGGCGGCGTCTTCGCCGAATCCGTGGACCTGGCCGAGGTTCCTCTCGCGGGGGTCATTGCGGTGGGGGCGGGCATACCTCCGCCCGACCTGGTCCGCGACCGTCAACGGCAGTATTTCGACCGGGTGTCCGGCAACGGCCGTCAGGTTGCCTTCCTGCTGCCGGCGATGACCCGCATCGTGCAGGCCGCCGGGCGCCTGTTGCGCTCGCCCGAGCAGCGCGGCGTCATTTGCCTCATCGACCCGCGCTTCGGCAACGCCGAGTACCGGCAGTTTTTCCCCGCCCACTGGGAGCCGCAGCCCGTGCCAGCGAGTGAATTGGGCGCAGCGGTGGCGAAATTCTGGGAAGGGTCTATCCTGCCCGCGAGCCAGGTTCACTGCGGCGCAATGGAGGCTGCCGGATGATTCGATGGCACACAGGGTGGAACGGGCGGCCGGTCAAGGCACCGGGTCGCGTGGGCGGGCCGGCGCGATGACGTTCCGGCGCACCAAGATCATCTGCACGATCGGCCCGAATACCTCCAGCTATCCGGTTCTCGAAAAGATGGCGGAAGCCGGCATGGACATGGTTCGCCTGAACATGTCGCACGCGGACCACGCCGGCGCCGAGAAGATCATCGGCTGGATCAAGACGCTGAACCGCAAGGGCCGCCGCCCCATCTCCATCATGCTCGACACCCAGGGCCCGGAAATCCGCACGGGCGATGTCAGCGAGCCCATCGACCTGGCGACGGGAGAGGTGGTAACGCTGAGCGTGCGCGACCCGGACGAAGTGGAAACCTCCTCCATCCATGTCAACTACCGCGAACTCGCGGACATCGCCCGGAAGGGCAGCCGCATCACCGTGGACAACGGCCTGCTCAACTTCGAAGTGCTCGAGGTGGAGGCCAAGCAACTGGTCTGCAAGGTGATTGACGGGGGCCTGCTCGGCAGCAAGCGGCACGTCAACCTGCCGGGCGTCAGGCTGAACCTGCCGGCCATCACCCAGAAGGACCGCGTCGACGTGGAATTCGGGCTGACCCATGAACTGGACTTCATCGCCCTGTCGTTCGTGCGCGCCGCGGAAGACGTGCATGAACTCAGGTCGATTCTGAGCGGCCGCAAGGGCCGGCCGGGCATCATCGCCAAGATCGAGGATGCCGACGGCGTGGCCAACCTGCACGAGATCGCCCAGGCATCCGACGGCGTCATGGTCGCCCGCGGCGACTTGGGTATCGAGACGGACATCGCCGACCTGCCCAATGTGCAGCGGCGCATTGCATACGCCTGCGCCAAGTGGGGCCGGCGCTGCATCGTTGCGACTCACCTCCTGGAATCGATGATCGAAAATCCCATCCCCACCCGGGCAGAGGTTACCGACGTGGCCAATGCCGTCTACGAGGGCGCCGATGGGGTCATGCTCTCCGGCGAGACCAGCGTGGGCAAGCACCCGGTGCGCTGCGTCGAGCAACTCGTGTCGATCACGAGGGCGTCGGAGAGATTTCGGGGTCTCGGCTATGAGCGAAACCTGGTTGCTGAAACGGACAAGCAGCAACTGGCGATCCATGCCGTGGCGCTGGCGGAGTCGATCGAGGCGGACGGCATCGTCGTCGTGACTCGCCGCGGTGTCATGGCAGACCTCGTCACCAATGCGAGGCCGCCGACCGTGCCCATATACGCCTTCACCAACGACAGCCGCACGCGCCGGCGCCTGACCCTGAATCGCGCGGTGCGCAGCTACCGCACGGACTTCAGCCTGGAACCGGAAAAGTCACTGCAACGTGCCCTGCGCGTCCTGCGCGAACGGGAGAATATGGAGTCCGAGGCGAAAGTGGTGGTGATCTCCGATGTGCTCGCCGGGGCCCAGACCGACGCGATTCAGATCCGTTTTCTGGGCGGCGCAGAGGAGGCGGCCGGTTAACCCGCATACGCAAACACGAAAGCAGTCAAGCAAAAACCAACAAAATTTGTGAACTCGATGAGCGGCTTGGTGGAATATGCGGTTTAAGCAAAGCGCCCCGGTTTGCAGTAATGTACGCCTTGTGTGGCGCGAGCGTTTGAAGAAATTGCCGATACGCCTTTCCATGTTCATTGCGCCCTCGTTTGCCGGAAGCGTGCTGGCCGCGATGTTCGTCGGCCCGCTGCTCGCGGGGGCGGCCCAGGGTGCGGAACGCCGCATCGACTTCGATAACGGGGATGTTTACGTTGGGGAGGTCGTCGATGGCGAGCGGACGGGCCGGGGCACCTATACCTGGGCCAACGGCAGCCGCTACGAGGGCGAGTTCCTGGCGAACCAGAGACACGGGACGGGAGTGTTCACCTGGACCGACGGCCGGCGTTACGAAGGGCAGTTCGCCGACGGCACCAGGCACGGGCAGGGGGTGTTCATCTGGCTGGACGGCCGGCGTTACGAAGGACAGTTCGAGGACGGCAGGCGCTCGGGCCAGGGAACGCTTCTGTGGCCCAATGGCGACCGCTACGACGGCGAGTTCGCCAATAACCGAATGCATGGCCAGGGCGTGCTGGCATTGCACGATACGGGCCGCTACGAAGGCCCGTTCGTCGACGGCAGGATGCATGGTAGCGGGGTCTTCACCTGGCCCGACGGCCGGCGTTACGAAGGGCAGTTCGCCGATGGCAACAAGGCGGGCCTCGGCACCCTGACCTGGCCCAACGGCAATCTCTATCGCGGCCAGTTCGCCGACGACGAGCGCACGGGGCTCGGTACGCTGTTCTGGCGGGACGGCACCGTGTTTCACGGCCAGTTCGCGGCCGGGCTGATGCAGGGTCATGGCGTCAAGCGGACGCCGGACGGTTCCATGGAACTGCAGCAGTGGCAGGGCGGCAACCTGGTGTCGGCGCAGGCGCTTGCCGAGGAAGCAAGATGCCGCCTGCGGATTCTCGACAGGTCCTGGATGTTCGATGGCACAACGTGCATCAACGGGCTGGCGCACGGCCGGGGACTGGCCGTGAGCCTCGATGGGGACTACATCGTCGTTGACGGACATTTCGTGCTGGGACGGCTGGTGGCGGGAGACCCCGAGCCGCTGAAACTCGCGGACTCTTAGCCCGACGTATTCGTGAATGCGTCGGGCTAGTTTCGTATTGTCATAGCCAGCGTGGACATACCCGGATATCGCTTGGAACGGGAACTCGCGCAGGCAGCGGCCCGGCGGGTCTGGCTTGCCTCGCGCGAGGGTTCGAACCACCCGGTGGTCCTCAAGTACCCGGCCGGTGAACAGCCTGACGGGGAGAGCGTCCGGACCGGCTCCGTGGCGCCGCCCATCGGCCTCGGCCCTGAACTCCGCCACCGCAACATCGTCCGGATTCGCGACAGCTTCGATTGCGGTTCGACCAGCGTTGTGGCGGTCGAGTACATTCCTGGCGGTAACCTGCAAGACCGACTGCGTGTCGGCATGCGCTCATCTGAACTGGCGCGCGTGATTCGTGCCATCGGCACTGCGTTGGACCATGCCCACGGACACGGGTACGTGCACCTGGACGTCAGGCCGGAGAACATACTTTTCAGGCAGGACGGCAGCCCGGTACTCACGGATTTCGGCGGCGGCTGGCGAATTGCAGACAACCAGCCGCCGGGAGGGTACGCGGCCAGTGCGGGGGTACCCGGTTTCATGAGCCCCGAACAGGCGGGGGGAGGGGCGGTCGATTACGCCTCGGACCGCTATTCGCTGGGGGCGGTTCTTTACAACGCCCTGACCGGTGACTTGCCGTATCAGGCCGAGGGGGGCATGACTTTTGGCAATGGACTACCCGCGGATCGAGTGCCCAGGTTGCCGGCTCAGCTGAGCAAGCTGCAGCCTGTCGTCGACAGGGCGATTGCGCGGAACCCGGGGCAGCGGTTTTCAAAAGGTGCGAACCTGGCTGCTGCACTGGAAGAGGCGTTTCGTCTGCCGCCGCTCGCGGATACAACGTTCAAGTCGGTTGCCGTGTCCATCGAGGAAATTCGGGCGGTGACCGGCGGGCTGTTCACGGCTCCGGCCGATGCCGCCCGGCAGGAGCAGCGCTCCCGGCGCCGGCAGAAAACCGCGGCGCGCACCTTGACCTGGCTGTTGCTGGTGGCTCTGACCGGGTCGGGAACCCTCTGGCTGGTCAATACCCAGCCCCTCTGGCTCGGCACGTTGCTCGCGGAAGCCGGGCTCGCCGAAAATCCGCTGCTGCGCACGGCCTGGCTGGAAGCCCAGTCGTTGCACCAGGACCCGAATCAGGGCCTGTCTGCCATCGTTGCCGGTTATCGGCGGGTCCTCTCGGTCGATGCGGAGCACACCGAAGCGCAGGCGGCGATTCAGGGGCTTGCGGAACAGTGGCGCGCGGGGGTGCTGGATTCGTTGCGGCAGAACGATGTTGCCCGGGCGGAAGCCAGGCTTCAGGAAATGTCCGTCGCTTTTCCGGGCCATGTTGCCCTGGCCGACCTGGAGCGGCAGCTCACAGACCGGAAAACCGCGGCCGAACTGCTGGCGAGTATGCAAGCGCTGCTGGACAGGCACGGCCTTTCGGACGTTCCGTCGGCCACCGCGGCGATCCAGGCTTTCCATGAGGTCCAGCGGCTGGCGCCCGGGCACCCGGTGGCGCAACAGGAACTCGACGCCCTGGGAGAGCATTACGCCGGCCTGGCGCGGGAAGCGGCGGCAAGCGGCGATCTCCAGAATGCCATCAGTTTTCTGGAACGGGCGACGGCAGCGAGCGGCGACTCACCGCTGCTGCGGGCGGTTCGGGGAGAGATTCAACAGGCCACGACCGCCCAGGCGGCCATCGAGGAACTTCTGCAGCAGGCCCGCGCCTATCGCGTACAGGGCTTCCTGATCACGCCGCCCGGGGAAAATGCCGCCGAATTCTACAACCGGGTGCTGGCCACGGCTCCCGACAATGCCCTGGCCCGGCAGGGCCTGAGCGAGGTGACCTCGCAACTGCTGAGCCAGGCTTCCGGCATGCTGGAGCGCGATGAATTTGCGGCCGTGGGGAGCCTGCTTGATCAGGCCAGTGCCGCCGGCTTCGAGTCTGAGCCGTTGCTGGAAATCAAGATACGCCTGGAGGAAAGGATGGCTGCCCTGACGATGGTTGCCGCCAATCTGCAAGAGGCGGAGAAACTGCTTCGGCAGGGGTTCGTGACCGAGCCTCCCGAACAGAACGCCGTGTCGCTGCTGCGGGAGGTCGAGCGACTCGATCCCGGTAACGATGGCGCGGAAGCATTGCTGGGGCAGGCAGCCGCCCGCCTGGTCGAGGTGGCCATGGAGGCCCATTCCGTCGGCCTCGAAGATGAGGCCAAGCAATACCTCGAACTCGCCCTTACAGTCACGCCGGACGTTCCGGCGTGGCGTGCCCTTCGAGAATCCTGGGAGTAGACATGAGCGTACGCATTCCATTCCGTCGCGAACTGGAGTTCACCTATGGTGAAGTCGCTGAAGTGGCGCCGGGCATACGGCGGGTTGTAGCCCGTAATCCGAGCCCCTTCACCCTGTACGGTACAGGCACCTATATCCTCGGCCGCGGCAGGGTGGCGGTGATCGATCCGGGGCCGGCGGACGATGCGCACATTGCCGCATTGCTGGACGGGTTGAACGGGGAGACCATCACCCATCTCCTGGTGACCCACACCCATATGGATCACTCCCCCGGCTGTCGCCTGTTGCAGGAGCATACGGATGCGAAAACCTACGCGTACGGGCCTCACGGCGCGGGGAAACTCGAACGCGGCGTTCCGGTCGAAGAGGGCGGCGACATGGACTTCCAGCCGGATTGGAAAGTGCGCCACGGCGATGTGATTCACGGCGACGGCTGGTCCGTGGAGTGCGTGTACACCCCGGGCCATACGTCGAATCACATCTGTTACCAGTTGCAGGGAGAGCGCGCGCTGTTCACCGGCGACCATGTCATGGGGTGGTCCACCAGCATCATTTCGCCGCCAGACGGCGACATGGCTGCCTATATGTCGAGCCTGGAACTGCTGCTCGAGCGGGATGACCGTATCTTCTGGCCGACCCACGGGCCCTGCATCGAGGACCCCAAGCCGCTGGTCTCCGCCTTCATCGCCCATCGGCGGGAGCGGGAAGAACAGATCCTGGATTGCATCGGCAAGGGCGTGTTCAGGATCGAGGAGATGGTGCCGCTCATGTACACCGATCTCCCGGAGTTCATGTACCCCGCGGCGGCCCGCAGCGTGCTGGCGGCGACGGTTTACCTGGTGGAAAGCGGAACGCTGGCGACTGACGGCGACCCGGATCTCGACAGCGTCTACCGGCCCGCCTGAGCCGCTCGAACGCCGGCACGGTTTTCGCCGGCTGTCGTGATCTTCACCGGCGAGGGAGCATCCCTGGCCACGGGTAACTGGACCATGACGGCAACACCGCTGCCGTCGGCCAGGTTCAGCGCGCGCACGTGACCGCCGTGATGTTCGGCGATGACCCGCACCACGTAGAGGCCGAGGCCGAAGTGCATGTGACTGTGCGGGCCCCGGTGCGTCACCATGGAGTCGAACAGTGACTCCTGGGACTTGTCCGGCAGGATGGGACCCCGGTTGGCCACCGTTATCTGCAGGTAGCCGCGATTCGTGTCGAGCTGCACGGTGACCGGGCTGTCGGCCCGATGGAAGTCGATGGCGTTGTCGACGATCTTGTCCAGCATCTGCTCGATGCGGTGGTCCGAGACCCGCGCGTACGCCGCCGTTCCCGTGCCCCGGTAAACGAACTCGCACCGGGGATGGCTCAGGCGGCAGTTGGCCACGTAGTTTTCGAGGAGTTGCCGGATGTCGACCAGTTCCAGTTCCTCGGTTTCCAGCGATTCCTCCAGGCTGGCCGCGTCGGCCAGGTTCTGCACGATGGAGCCGATGCGCATCACGCCGCGCCTGGCGCTGTCGAGATACTTGCTGTCGCGCACCTCGGGATGCTGCTCGGCGAGGTTCTGCAGCGAGGTGCTGAGGGTATTCAGCGGGTTGTTGATCTCGTGGCGCAGGGTCCTGGGCATGTTCTCCAGGAACATGCTGTGCTGGTGCAGCTTCGAGAGCATGTCGGAGACGCTGCGCGACAGGTCGCCAATCTCGTCGCCGGAAGACGTCTCGCTGCGCAACGTGCTGGTTCTGAGCCGCCCCCGGGCATCGATGGCTGCGCTCGCCTCCTGGCGCAGGTTGCGGATGCGCCAGGCGAGCCGGCCCGCAAAGCCCACCATGGCGATCAGAATGGCGAACAGGCTCGCCACGGAGACCAGGATCACCTGCTCGAGCGCCGAGCGCTGAAAGCTCATGATGTCGTCGATGTTCTGTTCGACGACCACCGTGCCGATGACGTTGTCCCGGGAGACGATGGGATGTGCCGCCGTGATGATCTCCAGCGACTCATCGACGCTCTGGCGGATGACCTGGGGGTTGCCGCCCAGGGATTCGGCAATGATCTCGTTGGCGATGTCCTCGGGGTCGCCGCGGCCGTCCGCTTGGGGGTCCCAGCGCTCGAACATGCTGAACCGGTGCAGCAGCGGGCGAATGGCTTCGAAACCGTCCTCGATGAAAGCCATCAGCGAGTCGGGCGGTTCGCCGGCCACCGCGGTGGTGTGTGCGCCGGTCTCGGCGCGCACCCGTTGCTCGGCATCGATGACCAGGATACGGGCGCCGGAATAGCCGAGCCCCTCGATGATGTTCAGCACTTCCGGTGAGCGCAGAACAACAAGGTCGAAGCTCTCCTTGCCGGCCGTGGGCAGGGTTTGTACCAGGGCGGCGACTTCCCGTGTGCGTGGATTGTCCACATCGGCTACCGACACGCCGAAATAGCGCCGGGACCCCAGCAGATCCAGCGGCACGCGAAACTCCATCGCCCAGCCCGTTTCCGTGGGTTCCACGTAACCCTGAATCGCCGTCTCGGGTGCTCCGGTGGTGGCGAAGCGCCAATCGCCGTCCATCGTGTAGGCGGTGACGGCACCGGGTTCCGTGAATACCAGGCTGACGCGACCGTCTTCGCCGTCGGGACGAATGTACGAAAGGCGGATGTGATCGGCGCTGTCCAGGCGCAGGTAGTCCGGATTCCGATAGACGAGTTTCGGATCCTGCACACGAAGATAGAGGTACAGCTGGCCGGCCCGTTCCCCCAGCAGGAGCTGGAACGAGGCATCGCCGACATCCTGCCCGGCACCGAAGGAGAGCAGCTTCTCCTCCAGGTTGTCTCCCCAGTCCTCCAGGCGCCCGTCGAGCCGGACGTTGTTCTGCAGAGGGTGCGCGAACAGGGTCTCGTAGTCTTCGATGGTCACCGGCAGGTCGTTGAACAGGTCTTCCCTGCCGTTGAAAAGCGTCGAGACGCCTTCGGCCATCAGCAGCTGGGCATGGGACTGGCCCTGCACGAGCAGACGCTCCATCTCCACGAGCTGGCGGTAGCTGAACCAGGGGACGATCAACAATGTCATGCCGAGCAGGATCAGCTTGGTGCCGAGCCTCGGGCCCCGGATTCGGCGCAGGCGTTTCAAGGACGCCACCATCGGTAGCCGAAACCGTACTCGCTCTTGATGCCCGCAAAGGTGCTGTCCACCTTCTCGAACTTCTTGCGGATGTTGCGCATGTGGGTGTTGATGGTGTTGTTGGTCACCAGGCTCTGCATGGTGGCGTTCATCAGCGATTCGTAGCTGACTGCGTGGCCCGGCTGGCGCACGAGTTTTGCCAGCATTCGGAACTCCGTGCCGGAAAGGTCGATGCGATGGCCTTTCCACGACACCAGCAGCGCTTCCTGGTCGATGGTCAGATCGCCCACGTGCTTGGCCGTGGGACTTTCCTGTTCGGCGTGCTCGGAGCGTACCTCGTTGATGCGCAGGAGCGAGGAGATGCGCTCGGCCAGGTAGTCGAGGGAAATGGGTTTGGGCAGGTAGTCCCAGGCGCCGAGGCGCAAACCCGAAATCTTGTCGATCTCGTCGATTCGTTCGGTGAGGAAGATGACCGGCAGCGATGGCGACTTGCCGAGCAGCGCCCGGCATAGCTGAAAGCCCGCATCGACCTCGTCGCCGAGGATGATGTCGAGAATGACCAGGTCCGGGAGATTGGCGTGCATGCCGTCCAGTGCCTCTTCGCGGCTGGCGTAGGCGACGACCTCGTAACCCTTCTTGGTGATGGCATCCGCGTAATTGGCGCGCTGGTCCGGGTCGTCTTCAACGATAGCGATGCTCTTGGCCATCCGAGCCTCCTTTGATTCCCGCCAATTCTAGCGGAATCAGTCGGTGCCAAAAACGCGGGCCCAGGGAGCCGCCATGCACGCATCCGGCAGAGGAAGGGGTTCGCGCCCAAATTGTGCTTTGGCGGAAACCTCACATCGCCGCCCCATTCATGATTGGGTGCGGCTAGCAGCCCGTGGCAAAAGTCCGCCGGCATTCGAACGCCGCTGCGCCCGCCTGACTGCGTTTCTTGTCGCTCAAATATGCCCGATATTCTCGCTCCTCGCGCCTTGTCAGACGGGCGCATCGGCGCTCTCGGTGCTTCGCCGGACTTTTGCCACGGGCTGCTAGAATCGACGGGGAGACGTATCGGCAGGGAGCCTGAGAATTGAACGCAAAGTACGAGACCGGCCTCGGCAGGCGCCGCGCCAACTACACACCGCTTTCCCCGATTTCCCTGATCAGGAGAACGGCCCGGGCTTATCCGGACCACGCAGCCGTTCAATACGGCAACGACAGCCGCTCCTGGGCGGAGACCTACGGGCGATGTGCATCGCTGGCGGCGGCGCTGCGCTCCCGAGGGGCTGACTTCGGTTCTACCGTCGCGGCCCTGTTGCCCAACACGCCCGCCGCGGTGGAAATGGCGTTCGGAGTGCCGATGTCCGGGGCGGTGCTCAACATGATCAATACGCGCCTGGACGCGGCCGGAATCGCCTTCATCCTGGATCACGGAGAAGCCGAGTACTTCGTCGTCGACTCGGGCCTGGCGGAAACGGCGATGGAAGCAGTGTCACTCGCCGCGGTGCAGCCGGAGATCGTCCATGTGCATGACCCCGCGGCGCCCGGCGAGAAGCCCCGAGGCGCCCTGGAGTACGAATCCCTGCTGGCTGCATCGGAACCCATGCCCGACTCGGACATGGCGCCCGGAGACGAGTGGGACGCCATAGCGCTGAACTACACCTCGGGCACCACGGGGAACCCGAAGGGCGTTGTCTATCATCACCGGGGCGCGTATCTGAACGCGCTGGGCAACGCCCTGGAATGGAGCCTGCCCCGTCATCCCCGGTATCTCTGGACGCTGCCGATGTTTCACTGCAACGGCTGGTGCTTCCCGTGGACGGTGGCCGCCGTGGCGGGCACCAATATCTGTCTGCGTGCCCCGGCCGCGGAGGACATACTGGCGGCCATCGGCGAGGCCGGCGTGACCCACCTGTGCGGGGCGCCGATCGTTCTCAACATGGCGACTTCCGAGGCGGAGAGTCGCGGCATCGCGCTCGACAAGCCGGTTGAGGTCATGACCGCCGGCGCCGCGCCCCCCGCTGCCGTGCTGCAGCGCGCCGAAGCGGTCGGATTCCGCATTACTCATGTCTACGGGCTTACCGAGGTCTATGGCCCGGCGGCCGTGTGTGCCTGGAAGTCGGATTGGGACGGGCTGCCGGCCACGGAAAGAGCGGCGCTGAAGGCGCGCCAGGGGGTCAACTACACGGTGCTGGAAGAGTTGAGCGTTCGTGACCCGGAAACCCTCGAGCCGGTCAAGCCGGACGGCGAGCAGATGGGCGAGGTGATGTTTCGCGGCAATGTGGTCATGAAAGGCTATCTGAAGAACGGCCCGGCCACCGACGAGGCGTTTGCCGGCGGGCATTTCCGGTCGGGCGACCTGGCGGTGATGCACCCGGACGGCCATATCCAGCTCAAGGACCGGTCGAAGGACATCATCATCACCGGTGGCGAGAACGTTTCGTCCATCGAGGTGGAGAGCGTGATCTACCAGCACCCGGCGGTGGGCGAAGCGGCGGTGGTGGCGGCGCCGGACCAGCGCTGGGGAGAGACACCGGCAGCCTTCGTGGAACTGAAGGAAGGATGCACGGCGACGGCGTCCGAACTCATCGACTTCTGCCGTGAGCGGCTGGCCCATTTCAAGTGTCCCCGGCATGTCCTGTTTCGGGACCTGCCCAAGACCTCCACCGGAAAGATACAGAAATTCGTCATTCGGCAGTGGGCCGCGGACATTGACGGAGAGGAGCGGCGACTGGGGTCCGGATGAACGATGCCCGGGTCACCCCGACGGCGCGACCGCCCCTGCGCCGAAAAACACTAGTTCAAGCCGACCACAAACGACAGTGTCGGCCCGATCTCGCGGTTGACCACCACATCGGCAATGGGATCCAGGGGCGTTTCTTCCCGGTTCACGATGGCGACCCTGGCGCCAAGCTGCTTCGCGTATTCGGGAAACCCGGCGGCGGGGTAGACGACCAGGGATGAACCGGCGACCACCATGAGGTCGCATGATTCGGTCGCTTCCTGGGCACGTTGCATGGCCGCTTCCGGCATGGCCTGGCCGAACGATATGGTTGCCGACTTGACGATGCCGCCGCAGGCGCTGCAGGGCTGCACCCGGCCGGTTTCCCGGAACTGGTTTTCGAGGTCGGCCAGCTCGTAGCGAATGCCGCAGGAGAGGCATCGGGCGTACCCGGCATTGCCGTGCAGTTCGATGACCCTGTCGTCCGGGATGCCCGCGTCCTGAAACAGGTTATCGACGTTCTGGGTGATGACCGCGATGCAACGGCCCTCGTCGACCAGTTGGGCCACGCTGCGGTGCCCCTTGTTCGCCCGGGCGTTCTCCAGGGTGCGATCGCCGCTGAAGCGCCGCCGCCAGGACTCCTGGCGCACGTCCTCGGAGGCGATGAACTCCTGAAACGGGATGGGTTTCATCTTCGTCCACAGGCCGGAGCCGGGGGTTCTGAAGTCGGGGATGCCGGATTCGGTGCTGATACCCGCGCCGGTAAAGAAAGCGATGCGATCCGACGAATCGATCAGGCGCGCGAGCGCTTCGACATCCTTGGTGGGCATGCCGGCGATGATAGCAGAAGCCTCCGGCTCTCTCGTCGCGAGCGCACCCGCGATGCCTTTTCCGGCGCTGAACTTGCGAGTACACTAGCCGCTCGCATCGCTTCGCTCGGGGTTTGGGACATGCGCAGAATCATTGGCGGGCACGGGGACGAGGATACCGAAGAGCATATCAACCTGACGCCCATGCTGGACGTCGTGTTCATCATGCTCATCTTCTTCATCGTCACCGCCACCTTCGTCAAGGAGGTGGGCCTCGACGTCAACCAGCCGGACGACTCGCCGAAGTCGGAAGACCCGGACAAGAAGAGCATCGTCGTGCGCATCACCAACCGGGACCGCATCATGATCGCCCAGCGCGATGTCGACTGGCGCTCGGTGCGCGCCAACATCGAGCGCCTGCACGCGGAAAATCCCGAGGCGCCGGTGGTCATTCAGCCGCACCCGGATTCCCAGACAGGAACCATGATCCACGTGATGGACTCCGCCCGCCTTGCGGGGGTCTTCAACGTCTCGCTTGCGTCGAATTAGCGAGGCAATGCGCCTGGTCAGCCGGGCGCAGGCTTTCGCCCACCCCTCGCTTCCCCCTTGTTGCGACACCGGACTTTCCCCACGGCCTGCCTGACGTGCTGATCGCGCGGCAAGCTTGCAATTGAGTCGAGTCTGCAGGCGCCGACCGCTCTTTCGTCGGGCCGGGTATGGCCCCGTCAGTCGATAAAGAACAGCGTAACGACCTGCGCGTCGCAGAAGCAGAAACGCCCGTATCCCCCGTCGAGCAGGCGATTGGGTTCGTGCTCTCCCAGGTATCGGGCCCGAAATGTCGACCTGTTCCAGTCGATGTCGACTTCCACTTCCCGAAACCCGATGTATCGCCCGACGATTGGATTGATGGCCTTGTAGGCGGCTTCCTTGCCGCTGAACTTCACCGCACCTTCAAGCGGGTCTCTCAGCGTTCTTGTACGTTCCGCGGGGGTAAAGAGCTTGCCGTGCAGGCGAGGGTTGCCGCGGACGAAGCGCTGTGAATCTTCCACATCGATGCCGATGCCCTGAAGCGAGCCTTCCGATACCGCCGCGGCTGCCAGCGTATCGCTGTGACTGATGGAGCCGATGAACCCGGGAGGCCAGACCGGGCGGCCCTGATCGTCACGCGGGATGGGTGGCGAACCCTGCGCCAGCCTGTGCAGGGCCATCCGCGCGAAATGGCGCCCGCTGGCGAACTGACGCCTGCGTTTGGCTATGGCCCGCGCCACGCCGGACGCCTCTTCCGGCAGCAGCGGGTGATCAGCGACGGGGCCGGCTTCAACCGCGCAGCCGCCCGGTAATTCGATGTCGATGGCCGGCATGGTTTGATTGTCCTACGGTCGAATGGCCATGGCTATCCTGTTGGCGGGACACATCTTTCAAATGCGCCGATAATAAAAATTATTCGTATTTGCTATTGACGCGCATTTGCGACTCGATGTAGTTTGCTCCGCGCCAATCCGGCGGGAAAGAGACACTCCCTCATGGGATCGAGAACACTCGCCCTCTGTGTACTGCTGCTTGCGACGACAGGTAATTTCGCCTTCGCTGACGACGCTGCGGTATCTCCGTTCTACGAGGAAATTACCATCGTCGGAACTCGGGAAGACGCCCGGGACGTCAATGGCGCGGCCCATGTCATCGGAGCGGAAGAACTGCGCGAATTTGCCTATTCCGACATTCAGCGTATCGCCCGGCGCGTCCCCGGGGTGTCGGTCCAGGTGGAGGACGGCTACGGATTGCGTCCTAACATCAGCATTCGCGGCGTCGCGAGCGAGCGCAGCGGCCGCATCACGCTGCTCGAAGACAACGTGCTGATCGCGCCGGCCCCATACTCCGCGCCCTCTGCCTACTATTTCCCGACCGCAGGCCGCATGGCGGCGTTCGAGGTGTTGAAGGGCCCGTCGGCCATTACCCAGGGCCCCTATACGATCGGCGGGGCGCTGAACATGATCTCGACGCCCGTGCCCTCGAAGCGCCGCGGAACCCTCGTGGCAGAAGCCGCCGAGGACGGCACCGGTCGCATCCATGCCTTCTACGGGGGCTCGAATCAGGCGGGGCTGGGCTTTCTGGTGGAAACCCACCAGTGGTTCTCCGACGGCTATCAGCGCATCGACAGGAACGGGCGCGGCACCGGCCTCGAGCTCGAGGATTACACGCTCAAGGCCCGTTTCGCTCCCCCGGATTCACGGCACAGCTTCGATTTGAAGCTGCAGTACGCCAGGCAGTCATCGAACCAGAGTTACCTGGGCCTGATTGACGCCGACTTCGATGACGATCCCCTGCGCCGTTACGGGCTGTCGGCGCTCGATACGATCGACACGGAACACGAGCAGGTGATATTCCGCTACGAGTTCTCCCTCAACGGGCAGGCACGCCTGTCCGCCACGGTTTACAACAACGAGCACGAGCGGGACTGGTTCAAGACGGAAGGCATCGACCTGGACGGCAGCGAAAACGCGCAATCGTTCTCGCGGACGAGTTGGTCGAGGGTGGTGCAGGCCGTCAACCGCGGCGAGGATCTGGGCAACCAGTCTGCCGGCGAACTGCAGGCCATTCTCCACGGCACGCTGGACACGCCCCCCGGCAGCATCCAGCTTCGTTCCAACGCCCGGGAATACTATTCGCGGGGCATCCAGCTCAATGCCGACTGGACGATGTCGCTGGCTGGGGCAAGCCATGGCATCGATGTCGGAGTACGTCTGCACGAAGACGAGGAAGACCGGCTGCAGCGAAACAGCAGTTACCGTCAGCAGGACGGCAGGCTGATGCTGGACGACCCCGGACTGCTCGGCAATGCCGGCAACCGCATCCAGCATGCGGAAGCCGTGGCGCTCTACATCCAGGACAGGATCGCTTTCGGCCGATGGGCGGTTTCCCCGGGACTCCGCTATGAATCCATCGACCAGGAGCGTACGCGCTTCGAGACCAGGTACGGCCGTACCGGGGGTCCCGCTTCCCGCGATCCGTCCAACCTGCGGGACACCCGGCAGAACCGGACGCGGGTGTGGCTGCCGGGTATGGGCGTGAGTTTCGACCCAAACGAACGGCTCAGGCTGTTCGGCGGTGTTCACAAGGGTTTCACCGCACCGACCAACGCCCCGGGGGTCAACGAGGAGCGGGCGGTAAATTACGAACTGGGGATGCGCGCCAACGGCGAAGGCTGGCACGGCGAGCTGACCGGGTTCTGGAGCGATTACGACAACCTGCTGGGTGTCTGCACCGCATCATCCGGCGCGGATTGCGAGGTGGGCGATGCCTTCAACGGCGATGCCGCGACCGTTCGTGGCGTGGAGGCGCTGATCGATGTTGAACTGGCGCGTGACCGGGGGCTCAGCGTGCCCCTGAGCATTTCCTACACCTGGATGCGCGCGCGCTTCGACTCCGACATCGCCGACACGGATTTCTTCGGCCCGGTGGGTGAGGGTGATCCAATCCCCTACATACCCGACCATCAACTCAGCGCAACGCTGGGACTACTGCGCGGCCCCCTGGAAGCGCACATTGGCCTGCACTATGTCGATGCGGTCTGTGTGCGGGCTTCGTGTGGCGAGTTCGAGAAAACCGATGACGCGTTCACGGTGGACGTCGCCCTGACCTGGGCATTCAACGACCGGGTGGACCTGTTTGCGCGGGTGGAGAACCTGACGCGCTCGCAATCCATTCTCGGTCGTCACCCCTATGGTGCGCGCCCCAACAAGGACCGTACCGCCGCCGTCGGAGTTCGCCTCGGCTTCTAGCTTCCTGCTCGAAACTCTGCCTGGATCGATTCAAGTCCGGTTCAGAAAGTTCAGGGGCAGCCCGGGCGTCTTCCAGGGCATTGAAACCAGTTTTCCGGTCGATGACAGCGTCACGAACGCTGTCTGCAGATCTTTCCCCCCGAAGCAGATGTTGGTGGTCAGCCGGTCCGGGAGGGGAACGTGCTTCGCGGGCGCGCCTCCGGGCGACACGATGGTGATGCCGCCGTCGATGATCGTGGCCACGCAGACGTTGCCTTCGGCATCGACCGCCAGGGAATCGTACAGACAGTAGCCGAGCCTGCCGGGCAACAGCCGGCCGCCGTCGGGGCGGTCTCGGCGTTCGCCCTGCAACCGGCCGGGCGCTGCGAGTTCGAATGCCCACATGCGGCCGGTGGGCGTTTCCGCGACATAGACCTCGTCCTCGTCAGGCGACAGCCCGATGCCGTTGGGCCCTTCCATCGGGAAGATCACTTCGCGAATGGACGAACCGTCCGGCATGGCGTAGAACACCCCGGTTCGGTCGCGCTCACGGGAGCGGGTCTTGCCATGATCGGTGAACCAGAAGCCACCGGTTCGATCGAACACGATGTCGTTGGGTCCGCGCAGCGGCAAGCCATCGCAATGGGTGTACAGCACCTCGGCGTCTCCGGTTTCGAGGTTCACGGCCTCGATTCGACCACCGCTGTAGTCGTCGTCCTGTTCGCCGGGGTATATCCGGTTGCCGCGTTCGACCCAGGCAAATCCGCCGTTGTTGCAGACGTAACAGCGGCCGTCCGGCCCGATCGCGGCACCGTTCGGCCCGCCACCGAGATCGGCGATTACCCTGATGTCGCCGTCTGTCACCCGGGAGAGGGTTCCGCGGGCGATTTCGACCAGGACGACGCTGCCGTCCGGCATTGCGATGGGGCCTTCGGGAAATTTCAATCCCTCGGCCAATACGTGGTGCTCGGTCATTGCCTTTTTGCGATCCTATCCGCCAATCACGGGTATAGAATGCAATCAACCTGTAGGGAAAGCGAGGCCGAGCGGTGAGCAAGACAAATCTGCTGATGGCAGCCATTGGGGGACTGCTGCTGATTTCGGGATGCCAGAGCTACAAGGACGGCAAATCGCGTACCGTGGGCGAGTTCACCGATGACACGGCCATTCAAGTCCGGGTCAAATCCAAGCTGGTTCGCGCCCCTGACGTAAACGGTGCGCTTATGAACATCGAAGTGAAAAAGGGCGTGGTCACGCTCAAGGGCCGCGTGGATTCGCCGGAGATGAAGCAGAAAGCGGTGGAGATTGTGGAATCCATCAAGGGAGTGACCGCTGTGGAAGACCGGTTGCGGGTGAAGGAAAAGGGCTGAGGGGGTTGTCCGGCAGGCTCCGCCGAGTGTAGCGTTCGCTGAATCTCACGTCCGTCAATGGCGCTGGACCGTGCCTGCCATTGAACTGCCGCGCATTATGCACACTTGGTCGTTTGTTAAGTTACAGTTTTATTACAATGTCATTTATAGAAAATTTGAGATAAGAAGCTGATAGATAAAGAAAAAATAGACAAATTCAGGTCGCCCGCCATCGACGCCCACTGTTTTGCCTGTTTTCGTTCCATTTAATCCCCAGAGTTATCCACAGCGGACAGCCAGCTCCGGGGTCGCTTGACAAAGGACATCAGCTCCGCCTCTGCAGATCCTTCCTCGGGCAAGTAGTCGTAGCGCCAGGCGGCAAGCGGCGGCAGGGAGGCCAGTACGGACTCGATGCGGCGGCCGCTCTGCAGGCCGTAACGCGTCCCCCGGTCGATCGCCAGGTTGAATTCGGCATAGCGACCGCGCCGGTAGAGTTGCCACTGTCGCTGCCTGTCGCCCCAGGGCATGGCGGTGCGTCGCTCGAAGATCGGACGGTAGGCCGGCAGAAGGGCGTTTCCGACAGCCTTGACCAGGGCCAGGCTGCTGTCGAAACCGCCTTGCGTCCAGTCGTCGAAAAAGAGCCCGCCGATACCCCGGCATTCATCCCGGTGCGGGAGGTGGAAATACTCGTCACATGCTGCCTTGAGGGTCGCGTAGTGGGCGCCGGCGGCCTGTCGCGCCGTGCGGTGCCAATGCACGCAGTCTTCCTCGAAGCCGTAATAGGGGGTCAGGTCGAAACCGCCGCCGAAATACCACACCGCCTGCCTGTCATTCGGCGGGGGGGCGCCGCTGCTCGATGACTCACTGCCGCCCACCAGGAAAAAGCGCAGGTTCATGTGCGTGGTCGGCGCGTAGGGGTTGCGCGGATGGACGATGACGGAAATCGAAGCTGCCTGAAAGCCGCGCCCGGCAAGTTCCGGATTGCGCTCGGTCGCTGCCGGGGGCAGGGCGTCGCCGAGGCCGTGGGTGAACTGCACCGCGGCTTTCTCGATGTTGGCGCCGTCGGCAAGAACCCGTGGCCTGGCCAGGCCGCCGCCCGGCCCGGGCAGTTCTTCCCGCGAGAATTCGGCGGCGCTGTCCATCGTTTCCAGGGCTTCGCAAAGCTCGTCCTGCAATGCCATGAAATAGGCCAGAACGGGTCGAATGGCTGCTGTCATGTGTGTAGTCTACGATCTTTTGATGCGGGCGGTATTCGGCGTGGCACAGATGCAGGGGGACATCAGATGAGTAAAGTTCGCACTCGTTCAGCAGTCGCTTGTCAGGCCGGGGCGCCGGCCCGTTAGCGAATGAGCGTCAGAAAGGGAATTGTTCTCGCCGGCGGTTCGGGCAGCCGCCTGTATCCGACGACTCTGGGCGTGTGCAAGCAGTTGCTGCCGGTCTACGACAAGCCGATGATCTATTACCCGCTGTGTACCCTGATGCTGGCGGGTATCCGGGAGATACTGGTGATCTCCACACCGCAGGATGTGCCGCGTTTCCGGCAGGTTCTCGGTGGAGGAGGGCAGTGGGGCGTATCCATCGAGTACATCGTCCAGGACCATCCGCGCGGCCTGGCGGAGGCGTTCATCCTGGGTGAGGAGTTTCTCGCCGGAGAACCCTGCTCGCTGATACTGGGCGACAACATCTTCTTCGGCAGCGGGCTTTCTGGAATGCTTCAGCACGTGTCCGGACAAGCCGCCGGCGCAACCGTGTTCGCCTACCCGGTCGGCAACCCGGAGGCCTTTGGCGTGGTGGAGTTTGACGCGGAGCAGAAGGCGCTCTCAATAGAGGAAAAGCCAATCCGGCCGCGCAGCCGCTACGCAGTCACGGGCCTCTACTTCTACGACGAGCAGGTGGTGGGCATGGCCAGGGCGCTCACGCCGTCGCAGCGGGGCGAACTGGAGATCACAGACATCAACCGCATTTACCTGGAACGCGGCGAACTCGATGTCCGGCGCCTGGCGCGCGGCACCGCCTGGCTCGACACGGGCACCACCGACGCCCTGCTCGAAGCCGCCCATTTCATCCAGACGCTGGAGAAGCGCCAGGGCATGAAGGTAGGTTGCCCCGAAGAGGTGGCCTGGCGCATGGGCTGGATCGACGACGACGGCCTGCGGCAGCTCGCCGGGCCCCTGATCAAGAGCGGTTACGGCGAGTATCTGCTGGAGCTGCTGGAGCACCCGGTCTGACGGG
>JAPOON010000765.1 GCA_026713405.1 Gammaproteobacteria bacterium | reverse complement strand
CTCTCGATGAGGTGCGCCTCGGTCGCCGAGAAGGTAAAGCGCCCGGAGGTGATGTCGCCCTGCCCGCCGCCGAAGTTGGCGGCAAACACGCCCTTTTCGCAGGAGGCGATGATTTCCCCCGGGTCGTAGTCGCCGGGACGCATGAACGTGTTGGTCATGCGCGGCATCGGCAGGTGGGCATAGGATTGCCGGCGGCCGTTGCCGGTGGGCGCGACGCCCATCAGCCGGGCATTCAGCTTGTCCTGCAGGTAGCCCTTCAGCACGCCGTTCTCGATCAGCACGGTTTCGCCGGTGGGGGTGCCTTCGTCGTCGACGGTCAGCGAGCCGCGCCGGTCGCGCAGGGTGCCGCCGTCCACCACCGTGCAGGCCGGGGATGCCACCCGCTCGCCGATACGGCCGGCGAATGCGGAACTGCCCTTGCGGTTGAAATCGCCTTCGAGCCCGTGACCGACGGCTTCGTGCAGCAGCACGCCGGGCCAGCCGGGGCCGAGCACGACGGTCATGGGGCCGGCGGGCGCATCCCCCGCTTCCAGGTTCACCAATGCCGTGCGCACCGCTTCCCGGGCAAGCTCGTCCCCCCACTCATGAGTGAAAAAACCCAGGTCACGGCGCCCACCGCCGCCGGCATATCCGCGTTCCCGGCGGCCGTCCTGCATCACGATCACCGAAACATCCATGCGCACCAGCGGCCGCACGTCCGCGCAGACCGTGCCGTCGGTGGCCATCACCAGCATGGTGTCGTGATCGGCCACCAGGCGCACCGTCACCTGCTCCACCCGGTTGTCGACCCGGCGCGCGGCGTTGTCCACCCGCTCGAGCAGGGCCACCTTGTCCTCGGCGGAGAGGGTCGGGATGGGATCGAGGGCTGCGTAGCGCGCCTCCGCCACAACCGGACGGCCCAGCTCGATGCGCCCGTCCGCCCCCGAGCGGGCGATGGACCGGGCGGCATCCACGGCGCTCTCGAACCCCTGCCGGTTGATGTCTTCCACGTAGGCGAACCCGGACTTCTCGCCGCTTACGGCACGCACGCCCAGGCCCCGGTCCAGCGAGAAACTGCCCTCCTTGACGATGCCGTCCTCCAGTGCCCAGCTTTCCGTTCTGCGGTTCTGGAAATAGACCTCGCCCATGTCGATGTCGCCGCCGGAAAGGCTGCCCAGCCGTGTCTCGACACCGGCCGGGTCAAGTTCGGCCGGTTCCAGCAACACGCCGACCGCACCCGCCACCTGCTCGTTCATCGACCGCCCTCCGTCTGGGTATCGTCCGGCATGCCGGGTGTTTCCTTTTCCTGTGCCAATTCGTCGAAGTCCTGCACGTTGTCGTTCCAGATACCCACCAGTTTCACCTCCGGGTCTTCCCAGGGGCCGCTGATCTGGTACTTGGCGCTGCTCATCTGCTTGATCTGTTTTTTCAGCACCTGCTGGCCGGCGATCACGGCGGCAGCCGCGACCGGATTAGCGAGCGATATATAGACGGCGTACCAGGGCAGGCTGTCGCTCACCGGCAGGGTCACGATCATCTCGTTGTCGTTCATGATGCCATCGACCAGGTTGACGCTGCCACCGACCTTGAAATCCGAACCGGAGCCCTTCACCTTCGCCGGTTCCACAAAGGTCAGCAGGCCGTCCTCGAACCGGGTGTCGGCCTTGATGGTGTCGAAGCTCGTGCCCTTGCCCGTCACGTCCTTGAAGTTGAGGCTCATGCGCTTGAACACGGTATTGATGTTCAGGAGTGCCATGATGCGCAGCGCGCCGCCGCCGGACACCTCGACGAAACTGCCGTTCCTGGCGCGAAAGGAGACATCGCCGCGCAGGCCGTTGACTTCCACGTTCAACGGCGAGCCGGGCCAGCTTGCATCCACGGAGAGTTCCGCCGATTCCGCCTCCACGCTCGGCGCGTAGTCCCACTGGGGCAGGACTTCGGCGAGGTCTTCCATGGTCAACCGGACGGCGCCGGAACTCCGGTCGGTGGCGGCATTCCAGAACACGCCCTCCGGCGCGCTGATCTCCGTGCCCTTCAGGGAAGCCTGCAGGTCGCCCGCCAGCACCCCGTCCGGTTGACCGCGCAGCGTGAACGACCAGGCGCCGAAGTCCTCATCGCCGATGGTCAGGGATTCGATCGACACATCGGCATCCGGCACGCGGTCGATGATCGAAACATCGAGCGGGTCGCCTTCGCCGTCCGACTCGGGCAGCCGGATCGATGCGAAATCGAGATCCAGGGGTTCTTCCCCCGTACTCCGCAACCGCCCGGTGAGGTCGGTGGAAGCAAACTCCAGCAGCATCGTCTCGCCCCGGGAACTGCCGGTGAGAACCACGTCTTCGAATTCCTGTGTTTCAACCCGCAAACGATCGACGCGGACATCCGCAAGACGCCAGGGAACCGGAATCTCGTTCTCGCCGGCGCCCGCCATCCACTCGTAGACGTCCGCATCGCCCAGACGCCCGGAGACAACCACCTCGTCCGCATCCGCACCGACCGGCGGCGCGTCGCCGCCCACACCGATGGCGCCCCTGAGCGGCACGTCGTCGACATGGAGCCAGCCGTCAAGGTCGCGATAGCGCAGTCGGGCGACCACATGCTCCTCGAGAAATTCCAGGTTGAGTTCGCTCGGGCTCGGGTCCGCGGCAGCCTTGG
This sequence comes from Gammaproteobacteria bacterium, assembly GCA_026713405.1. Next base: position 3,750 of record JAPOON010000765.1, on the reverse strand, counting down.
CGAACTCGCCGGGCAGATCGACCTCGAGCCCCGAAAGGTCGCTGGTCACCGTCATGGTCGACACCGAGTCATCCACGGCGAGGCTCAGGATCGCATCGAACGGAACCTCCCCCGCCGCCAGCCCCGGGTCGCTCGCATCGATCAGATGATAAACATCCGACTCCGATGCGATGCCCCTGAAGCGGAGATCGATGGAGTCTTCATCGGCCTCCGCGGCGATGCTGGCCGAACGGCCGAACAACTCGGCCTGGAGCGACTCGGCGCTCAGGTAATGGGGACAACTGTACCGGGCCGGGCCGTTCAGATGCGCGACTTCAAGGCGATAGTCCGGCAGCACCAGGCCCGCATCGCCAAGATCGAACTGCAGGCGGCAGTCGACCGGCCGGTCATCCGACTCATCGATGGGAACGAAGAGGTCTCCTTGTAACTCGAGGCGCCCGGTGCCGTCCCACTGCGGGGCAACGAAGGTCATCCACTCGGAGAGCGGCGAGCCCCTGATGAAATCCAGGCCGCCGCCCACATCCACCTCGCCCCGCAACGCGACTTCCGCAAAAGCGCCGTCGTCGCCGACCCGCACCCTGCTGTCGCGGATCTCGGCCATGAGCGTCCGCGCGGAGTCCACCGTGGCGAAGGTCTCGGAGCCGGCGACCTCGATGAATCCCTCGGCTTCGGAGACCACCGGCCAGTCCGGGTGGTATTGCACCTCCGCGGCGCTGAGCCGGCCCTGAATCTCGATCCGGCGGGCACGGTCGTTCGGCAGCGTGTGCACCTGGCCCTGGTACGCAAGCCGCAGGCCGTCGATGCGGCCGCCCCGCAGACCGTCGTGCAACCATTGCTGCAAGCCTTCGGACAACCGGTGCGGGATGTAGGTGCGCGCCCGCACCATGCCGAGAACGTCCCCGTCCATCAGTATGGCAACCCGCTGATCCATCCGCTTATCGGGCCGCGCCAGCGAGAAGGAACCGGAGAAGCGGGTTCCCCGGGTCTCGAAACGGAGATAGGGCACGCGCATGCCCATATAGCCGTCGCCGAACCAGGCATGCAGGTTGCCCTGCGTGTTTTCCCACCGCCACCGATCCGTGAACACGTCCGCAATCCCCACCTGCAGGGCCTCGCTGTTCAGCGTCAGCAATGCGCCTGTTTCGTATCCGACGATCTCCCCCACCGCATCCCGCACCCAGGGCACCCCCCGGTACGAATCCGTCCGCAACGCATCGAACGTGGCGGCATAGCTCATCCCCTCGGGGCCGAACATCGCGTGCACGTTCAACAGTTCCCCGTCGGGTTTCAGCGCGCCCAGCCAGTCGCGCGCCGCTTCCACGCCACCGAGCGCCACGGTCAGAAAGTCCGCCAGTTCACCGAGCTGCAATCGGCCGGTCCAGAATTCGGCGCCGCCGGGGCGCATACGGAAATGTACGGGGTCGAGTCGGATACCCGCATCAGCAGCGCCCAGGGCCGAATCCACCAGCTTGCCCTCGCGGCGCCCATCGAGGAGTGCACCCCGCAACTCGGTCGTTAAAGACCCGAGAACACCTCCAGGCAGTCCCACCCGGTCCAGTTGCACGCCGAATGCACCGCCGCCACTGTCGCCTTGTTCCAGCCAGCGGCCTTCCGCGCTCAACTTCAAACCGGCTTGAAATCCCAGCCAGTCAACGAAGGACCCAGGCAGGACGACGCCACCCGACAGCTCGAGGTAGCGCTCTTCCGGCTGCCCGGTCCAGGTTCTGTCCTGCCCCCGCCAGCGGGCCTCGAGCCGGCACGGCGCTTCGCATTCCGGGTTTCCCAGCGACAGGTCGTAGGCATGGGCGCCGTCCCGGTTCACGCCGAGAACCTCGATGGCCAGGCTCTCCTTCGCCGCTCCGGATACAGTCATGCGCCCGTTGAAACGAATCTCGTCGATATCGCGGAGCAGCCGCACCAGGTCGAATTCGGACGCCGCCGCTTCCATGCCGGCGAGGCGCCAGCCATCTGCGGTACGCTCCACGGTGAGTTCCGAGGATTCGATGAGCAGCCTTTCCAGCACGGGGCTGTTGCGCCGGACGCTTTCCAGCACGTCCAGCTCGACCGTCACCCTCTCCACCCAGCCGGCCGGCAACTCGATGCGGCGCGCGCTGGCCACCGGATTGAGGCCGTCCCAGCCGCCCTCCAGCCCATCGAGCCGCGCGTACCCGTCGAGCCAGGTGTTCGCTGTACCTTCAAGATCGTCGAGCAGCCACATGCCCAGACGCCCGAGCCCCTGAATGAAGGCCGAGACGACCAGGAGAAACACCAGGAAAGCGAACGCCGGACGGATGATCGGCCGGTACCGCCCGCCGAGAACTTCCAACACTAGCCGCACCCACTCAAGAATGAGCGTCGCAAGGTTGGCAAGAGTAGCGAAACCGCAGTAGTTTATTCACGATCTGGTGCGGCTAGGACACGCCGTCCTGCATCAGAACCACGTCGAATTCGCCCGGGCCGTAGCTGGGCTCCATCTGTATCCGGATCTCCCGGCCGATCTGCCGGGACAGCCGGGCCAGGTGTTCCGCATCCTCATCGATCAGCCGGTCCACGACGCCCTGGGGGGCGCGTACCACGTAGTCGCCCCGGGTTTCGGCGCAGTGCGGATCCACGTCCTTGAGGATTGCCCGGAACACCTCGATGCATGTGGTCTCGTCGGTCTTTATGACACCGGTGCCGCGGCAGACGCCGCAGGGTTCGCAAACCTGCTGCGCGAGGCTGCCCCGGGTTCGCTTGCGGCTCATCTGCACGAGACCGAGGGATGAGAATCCTTCGACGCACACCCGGGCGGTATCTTTCTCGCACGCCTTCTCCAATACGCGCAGCACGTGCCGCTGATGCTCTTCGTCGTGCATGTCGATGAAGTCGATGACGATGATTCCGCCGAGATTGCGCAGCCTGAGTTGCCTGGGAAGCGCCCTGGCTGCCTCGAGGTTGGTGCGATAGGCGGTTTCTTCGAGACTGTAGCCGCCGAGATAGCTGCCGGTGTTGACATCGACGGTCGTCATCGCTTCGGTCTGCTCGATGACCAGATAGCCGCCGCACTTCATCTCCACCTTCGGCCGCAGCGCACGGGCGACCTCGTCGTCCACTCCGTAGTGTTCGAACAACGGCCGGGTACCCGCATACCCTTCAATGCGCCCGGCCAATTCGGGCAGGTGCCTGTCGACGAACCCTTCGACACGGTGGCGGGTACGCTCGTCATCGATGACGATCCGCTCCACCTCCGGCCCCGACAGGTCGCGAACGATGCGCGCCTGCATGGGCATTTCGACGTACACCGGGGCCGGGCAGCCGGACTGGGCCCGGGCCTCGAGAACCGAATCCCAGGTTGCGAGCAGCCTGTCGACATCCGCCTCGAGGGTCTCCGACTCCACCGCTTCGCTGGCCGTGCGCGCAATGAACCCCATTTCGATACCGCGCCGGTTTCTGATTTCTTCGATGATCCCGGTCAGTCTTGCCCGTTCTTCCTCCGCCTCGATACGCTGCGATATGCCGACATGGCCGCTGAACGGCATCAATACCACGTACCGGGATGCCAGTGTGACCTGCGTGGAGAGCCTGGCGCCCTTGCTGGAGATCGGGTCCTTGACGATCTGCACCAGCAGGCTCTGGCCCGCTGCCGCAAGATCGCGGATGTCTGGAATGGCTTCTTCGCCGGCTTCTTTTACCGCGGCATCGCGTACCGCGGCATCGCGTACCGTGGCCTCGCGTGCCGCAGCCTCGCGCCCGCGCATGTCCCGCGCGCGG
>JAPOON010000764.1 GCA_026713405.1 Gammaproteobacteria bacterium | reverse complement strand
GCCGGCTTCCGGGTCGACGATTTCCACGGTCAGCTTGCCGCCGCTCTCTTCCGTCAGCGAATCCAGCACCTCCGTCAGCACGCCCCGGAACTCGGCCAGTTCCACGGGCAGCCTGTCGTCGCCCGACAGGTAGCCAACGAAGTGGACCGGGTCCTGAACGTTGTCAAAGACGCTGCCACCGCCCTGGAAGCCGAACAGCACTTTCTTCACCGCCCGGGTAAGGTCGTACTCCGGGTTCCTGAGCTGTACGTCCAGGTCCGCCTCGCCGCGTACCTTGACCTCGATCAGGTCGCGGAAGCTCAGCACTTCGTACTCGTCGCCATAGCTCAGCAGCACGTCGAAATAGGAGTTGACCAGGGCCGATTGATAGCGGTCGGCGACCTGGAAAGGCACCGAGCGGATGCCGTACTTCGTGTTGGCCTCGTCCTCGAGTTCGGGGTCGTCCACCGGATCGACGATCTCCACCCGCACGTTGCCGCCGCCGGCCACCTCGTACTCGGTGAGCAGGTCGCGCATGCGCGGTACCAGCGGCGCCAGCAGCGGGTGGGTCTTGTCGCTGAAATAGCCGCGGATCAGCAGGGGTTCCTGCAGCCGGCCGAGGTAGGCGCGGGTGGCGTCCGAGATCGAATAGATGCGCCCTTCCGTCATGTCCACGCGCAGGCCCGTAAACGATGCCAGCCACAGGTTGGCGGCCAGCAGGTTGGCCACCAGCAGGCCCGTGCCGACAAGCCAGGCCCTGTGGCGGCTCGCATCGCCGTCCCTGGCCCAACGCTGCACTTCGAGGCCGTAGACGTTCAGCGCCAGGAACACGGCGCCGAGGGACACGTAGTAGTAGAGATCGCGAAGATCCAGCACGCCCCGGGTGATGGCCTCGAATCGCGAGCCCGAACCGACGGAACGGAAGAAATCGGCAACGGTCCCCGGCATCAACTCCGTCAGTACCGGGCTGCCGACGAGATAGAAAACGCCGCAGGCGAAACTGGCAACGATCAGGCTGACGATCTGGCTTTCGGTACGGGCGCTGACAAAGAGCCCGATCGCCGTGTAGGCGCCGCCCAGCAGCAGGGCCGCCACGTAGCCCGCGAATACCGGCCCCCAGTCGAGGTCTGCGACGAAGGCAGCGCTGATCGGCAGCGGCAGGGTCAGCGCCAGGGCGACGCCGATCAGGGCCCAGCACGCCAGGAACTTGCCCAGCACGAACTCCCAGGTTGCGGCAGGCGACGTGAACACCAGCTCCATGGTGCCGCTGCGCCGTTCTTCGCTCCACATGCGCATGGTCAGCGCCGCCGACAGGAAGATGAGCAGCACGGGCAACCATTCGAACATGGGGCGCACATCCGCCACGTTGCGGGCAAACCAGGCCTCGACCCAGAAGAACACGAACAGGGTGACGCCCAGGAACGCCGCCAGAAACAGGTAACCCGTGGGCGCTGCGAAAAAGAGTGACAGCTCCTTGGCCGCGACCCTCCTGATCACGGCCGAACGATCAGACTGCATGGGTTGACCCTCCTCCCTCGCTCGCTTCCCGGAATACCGTCTCCAGGTCGCGCTGTTCCGGGGACAGTTCATAGATCGGAATGTTGCGCTGGACCAGTTGCCTGGCAATGCGGTCGGCGGCTTCCGCCAGGTCGCCGTCGACGTTCACCAGCCAATGGCCGTCGCCGAGGCTTGCCGGCGTTCCGTCGTCAAGCTCGCCGATGGTCGCCCCGGGGTCGGTGCGCAGCGTGAGCCGGCTGGTGGATTGCAGGTCGTCGAGCCGTTCATCGAGTGCAAGCCGCCCGTCCCGCAATATCAGAACCCGGTCGCAGACCGCACCCACCTCCTGCATGATGTGCGTGGAGAGAATCACCGTGGCCGATGCAGCGAGATCGCGCACCAGTTGGCGCATGTGCTGCGTCTGGCCCGGATCGAGGCCGTTGGTCGGCTCATCGAGTATCAGGAACAGCGGCTCGTGCAGAATGGCCTGGGCCACGCCCACCCGTTGCTTGTACCCGCGGGAGAGGGTGGCGATGGTGTCCATGGCCTTGTCCCCGAGGTCGGTTGCCTCGATCGCCCGGGCAACGGCTGCCTTCGCATCCCCCAACTGCCGCAGTTGCGCGACATAGGCGAGGTAATCCACCACCGCGAGTTCGGGATAGAGCGGCACGCTTTCGGGCAGGTAGCCAAGTTGCCGCTGCACGGCGCCGGGCGCGCTCTCCAGCGTCGTGCCGTCAACGCGGACGACGCCCGAACTCGGCTCCAGCGCGCCGGTCAGCATTTTCATGATGGTGGTCTTGCCGGCCCCGTTGTGGCCGAGCAACCCGACGATTTCGCCGGGTTCAATCCGGAATGACACGTCGTCGACGGCGGTGAAATCGCCATAGCGACGCGTCAGCCGATCCGCTTCAATCATCGCGCCCCCAAGAACTTCTTTCGATCGGTTCGCCGCAGGCGCGACCTTGCCGCACCCGCCCTTTGCAGGAGGCGAAACATAGGGACTCGCGCGCAAAAATCAAGTCCCTTGTTGCATCCAGGTTTCAGGCGCCGAATCCGCATGCGACAATCGCCCGCATGTCCTGGCGTGAAAAAGTCGAGCGCGGGCAGATCGTGCTGCTCGATGGCGGAACCGGCTCCGAGCTGCAGCGCCGCGGCGTCCCCATGAACAAGGCGGCCTGGTCCGGGCTCGCCGTCCACACCCACCCCGAGGTGGTGCGGGAAGTCCACGAAGCCTATATCGACGCCGGAGCGGAGGTGATCATCACCAACACCTTCGGCACGACGCGCTTTCTTCTGGAAGCCGCGGGTCTCGGCGACGAATTCGAGAACATCAACAGGAACGCGGTGCGGCTGGCCGTGGAGGCAAGGGAAGCCTCGGGCAGGGACGTCGCCATCGCGGGGTCGATCTCGAACCTGCCGCCGGGCATGCAGCCAATGAACTACCCGCTCGCCGAAGCGGAACTCGCCAGCCTGAGAGAACTGGCAGACCTGCTCGCGGACTGCGGCGTGGACCTGATCGCATTGGAAATGATGCAGGACACCCACCACGCCGTGCGGGCCATGGAAGCGGCCCTGGCGACCGGCCTGCCCGTCTGGCTGGGCGTGAGCTGCCGGCGGCGCCCGAACGGTGACGGCCTGGTGAGCTTCGACCTGCCGGGCATGGACTTCGCCAAACCCCTCGATGCATTGATTCCCATGGGTCCCGACGTGGTCAATATCATGCACTGCGAACTGGATGCCGTGGCGCCGGGCATTGCCATGGTGCGGGAGCGCTGGCAGGGGCCCCTGGGCGTCTACCCGGAGACCGGCGAGTTCAACCCGCCGGACTGGACTTTCGACCCCGACTCCACGCCGGAAAGGCTCGTCGAGCACGCGCGCGACTGGGTCGCGCAGGGAGCGCTCCTGATCGGCGGATGCTGCGGAACCTCGCCGGAGCACATCGAGGCGCTGAACCAGGCGTTCGGTCCGTCCGCGGCTACTGAATAGGCAAATCCCCGCCCTACCGGCTTCAGGGCACGATCGAGATCAGGGCATCGAGCACCGCGTTCGGCTGTTCCGACAACATCGAGTGGCCGCAGCCGGGCAATTGCACGGCCCGGGCATTCTCGAGCCGCTCCTGGATGCGCAGCCCCGCCCGGGCAGGCGTCATCTGGTCTTCTTCACCGAGGACAACCAGAGTGGGGCACGAGACGGGCCCGTCGATCTCGTCCGGCTGAAAGCCGTTGCAGGCACACAGGTCCGCGTGGAACACGCCGGGGCCGCTGGTTTCCAGCAGCCGCTGGCCCGTGCCCAGCATCCACATGCCCGGGTTCTCG
>JAPOON010000763.1 GCA_026713405.1 Gammaproteobacteria bacterium | reverse complement strand
TGCTGGAAGGCGCTGAAAAGGGTGTCGGCGGGCTCCGCTTCGGTTTTGATGAACAATACGCCACCGAAGAGGTCGACCCCGAATTGGCCCAGGCCGTGCAGGACAGCGTGAAGCTGCTCGGCGAACTCGGTGCCGAAATCGTCGAAGTGCGCCTGCCCGCGCTGGAAGAGTACCTGGCCGCGTGGCCCGTCCTCTGCACGGCGGAGGCCGCGCTTGCCCATGCAGCCACCTACCCGTCCAGGCGAGACGAATACGGCCCCTGGTTCCGGGGCTGGCTCGACCAGGGCGCAGCCGTCTCCGGTCTCGATTACGCCAGGGCGAACAACCTGCGCGCCGCCTGCAACGGGCACATTCGAGACGCATTTTCCGGGATAGACGTACTCGTGACCCCGTCCATGCCCAGCCGCGCATTCCCCGTCGCGGACCTGGCGCCCTTCGATCCCTTGCCGGAAGAGGGCCTCGACATGGGCCTGTTGCGCTTCACGGCGCCCTTCGACTTCAACGGCGCTCCTACGCTCTCGGTTCCGTGCGGACTCAGTAGCGACGGTCTGCCGTTAAGCCTGCAGTTCGTCGGCAAGCACCTGCAGGAAGCGCTGCTCTGCCGCATCGGCTGTGCCTACGAACAGGCCACGGAGTGGCACGACCTGCATCCGCCGGTTTAGCCGCACCTATTCACGAATAAACTACTGCGGTCGTCAATAGCAGCGAAAACACAGGGCGTGCTCCCGCCGCGTGCTCGACGTGCCAAAGCACGCGTCCGCGCCACCCTGCGTTTTCACTACTCCTCATCTTGCCAACCTCGCTACGTTCATTCATGAATAGGTGCGGTCAGGAGGACAGCCCGTCAAGGTCCGGGGCGGTCGCCGCGGAACCCGCGACCGCCTCCACCGCCTTGGCGGCAGACAGCAGGAAGGCATCCTGGCGCATCGGGGCGATCAGTTGGGCACCGACCGGCAGGCCGCCGGCGAAACCGCACGGCAGCGACAGCGCCGGGCAGCAGGTGACGGTGATGCGGCTGCAGCTCTGCATCCACTCGATGTAGGTCTGCATCGCTTGCCCCTCGATTTCGCGCACCCAGTCCGTCTCGATATCGAAAGGCTGCACCTGCGTGGTCGGGCCGATGAGCAGGTCGAATTCCTCGAAGAAGCCCGCCACCCGCGCCACCAGCGCCGAGCGTGCACCGGCAACCCAGTCCTCGTCGGCGTGGGTCAGGCGCTGGCCCGCCTCCGTGTTCCAGCGGATCGTCTCCTTGAGTTCGGCCTTCTGCTCATCGGTCAGGGGCCCGAAGCGGGATCTGAACTGCGCGGCGCGCAGGACATCAAAGATGCGGTCGGCATCGGCAAGGTCCGGCGCCGCGTCCGTCACGATGGCGCCGGCATCGGCCAGCCTGTCGCCGAGGGATTTGAGGGTCGCCCGAATCGCGGATGCCACCGGCAGGCTGCCAAAGTCTTCCGTTAACGCGACCCGCAGCCCGCGCAGCGGTGCCTGCGTCACGCTGCGAAAGGTCTCGCCGGCCTCGGGCAGCACATTGGTGACCCGCGGGTCCGGACCGGCAATCGCCGACAGCAGCAGCGCCAAATCGTCCACGCTTCGTGCCATCGGCCCCTGGGTGCTGAGATCCGTCCACGCGCTCCCTTGTTTCCAGCCGGACGGCACGCGCCCCGGCGAGGGC
>JAPOON010000762.1 GCA_026713405.1 Gammaproteobacteria bacterium | reverse complement strand
CGCCGGCGCGGGCCCCCCGCGCCCAGACCGGTCTCGTTCGGAACCAGCTGCACCATCTTTCCGTCTGCGTCGATGTCGAGCACCGTGAGATACCCTTCGCGATCGCTGTCCACCGTGATGTCGATCTCCGTTCCCGGCTCCAGCCTCGGCCCGGGCCCGACCCGCAATCGCACGGGCGCCGCCGCGGCGGGGGAGGGCTGCTCGACTGCCTGCACGAGAACATCCTTGGCAAAGGCCGCCACCCGCGACAGCGCCGAACGCGCCAGCCCGAACGCAATGTCACTGGACCGGCTCGGCATTGCCTCCAGCTGCGGTGTCAGCCCCTTCCTGCAGTCCCGCGGATATCGCTCGCAATAACCTTCGGACTGCACCTGTACGTAGTTCTGCAGCTCGGTGATCGTGACCGTGCCGTCCTGGTTTGCGTCTGCCTCGCCGTCCCGCGCACCCCAGAGCAGGCGCCGCGTGTATACGCTGCCGGCTGTGTCACCGGTTGCCTCGCGATCCAGCAGGGCCTGCTGGTCCGCCCGCACGGCAGTCCACACCACCACGTCAGGATCGTCCGACCGCATCACGGACTCCACTCCCGTCACGCCGGCCAGATCGCCCTTGTGCACGCCCCGTTCTGCCGCATCCGCTGTCTCCGGGCCGGCGGTCAGCCGCACGGGCGACCCGTCCGAAAGACGAAGGGTCTTTACGTGCTGCCAGCTGTCGTCAATGCCGGTGACGCCCTTGGTGCTGGTTCCGGAATGGCAGGCATCGATCACGACCCGTACCTGACGCCCTTCCAGGTCATCGAGCAGAACCCCGATCTCATCGTCGGTGATCATGCCCTGAACCTGCCCCGTGCTGTCCAGATACGCATCGACCGGAACCAGCGTCTCGTCCTTTCCGTCCGCCTCGTCCTGATCTTCGTCCCACTGCTGGAATCCATGTCCGCTGAAGAACAGCAGGACCTCATCGCCGGCCTCGGTTCCGTCCACCAGCCATTCCCGGGCCGTCGACAGGAGGTTGTGCCGGGTCGCCTCCGCATCGGTCAGGAGCCGGATATCGCTGGTTGCATACCCGCCGTGTTCCGTCAGAAACGCTGCCATCGCACGGGCATCGTTCGGGGCTCCCGGCAGGCGGGAGAAGTTCTGATACGCGCCAATCCCCACCAGAAGCGCCCGGCGCCCGGCTCCCCCGTGTACGGCCACCGCTTCGCCGGCGGGAACCCGTCCGCGGTTGACGATTTCCACCCTGCGGTTTCGTTCGTCGTCCGCGGAAATGCCGGCGACCGGGTAGCTCTCCCCGAAACCCACCGCGATCAGGCGATCGCTCGCGACCCCCATGTGCTCGACGAGGTGGCGCTTGACCGCGTGCGCACGTCGTACGGAGAGATCGCGGTTGTAGGCTTCGCCGCCGATGCTGTCGGTGTGGCCTTGCAGCGAGAACCGGAACGGGAGCATCGCCGGCTGGAGGAGGGCCTTGCCCAGCTCTCCCACCTGGGTCCGGGCGAGCGGCGTGAAGCGCGCCGAATCGTATTCGAACCGGATGGCCGGCAGCGCCATACCCGATTGCCTCGGCAATGCGGTGTGAGACTCGGCCACATCCGGGTCCGCCACCACGACAACTCCTTTTCTTGGGCCGATTTGCCGGACGATCTCGTCCTGGTCGGCAACCTCATCCGCGCCGGCCGGTGCGACGGGGAATCGATCGCCACCGGCCGACACTCCGACGGCAACCAGCGTCGTCAGCGCAAGAAACCCTGGCCACATCCGCATCCGTTTCCTCCCTTCCTCGCTCCTGATCCAAGGGCACGCCCGATGCCCGGAGGCGGGCATCGGGCGCTATTCGATCAGGATGACCACCTGGTCCCTGGTCCATGCCGCTTCTTGACGGCGCAGCGTGATCGCCAGATCCTTCGCCACGGAATCCGCAGTCCCCTGCAGGGCAAGAAACGGACCGGCGCCGGCATCCAGGTCGACGAGGTCGGGCGTCAGGGGAGTGTTCTCTTTCGTCGCCACTACGGTGATCAGTTCCGCCCCTTTCGGATGCGATACCGCAAGCGCGTAATCCGATCCCGCTGGCGGTATGTGCAGTGTCGAGCCGGCCTTCAGGAAGTTCTCTTCGTCGTAGCGGTTCGGAAATATCTGATGCGCCTTGCCGCTCGTGCCCGTGTCAAAGACCCAGATGTAGGAGTCCTCGGTCGCCTTGACGGTCAGCACGACATGATCGCCATGTGTGTAAACCCGGTTGGCGCGGTCCACCGCCGCTTCAACGGCGAGCCCCCCGCCTTGGGAAGCTGGCGGTGATGCGAATTCCTCGACCATCGCGTGCTGTCGGATGTCGAGGTCTTTCAGGTAGGTGTCAGCCCCCTCGTCCGCGACGGCAGCGAATCCGATCGCAGCCATTGCGGTGCAGGAAGCTGCAAGACGCAGTGCGGTGTTCATGGCGGGTTCCTTTCGTTCCGATTCTTGAAGGATCCAGGATCTCGTTTCGTTGGCGGCTTCGCTTCTCAGTTGCCGACGACGGTGGTCTTGAGCGTGGTAGTGCTCAGGTCGTTCGGATTGATCCGGCCGGTGACCTGCTCGATGCGCGTGTAGAACTCCGCCGGGCTCAGGTCGAGGCTTGCGATATCGCCGCTTCCCAGCAGGTCGGCGGCCGCCAGCACATCGATCTTCTCGCGCGTTGCGATGAAGTAGAACGCTTCCTCGCCGGCCGGCGGCTTCACGATCATCTCGATGCCGCTGCCAGCCAACGGAAAGTCGACGATCTCGGCCGCCGCCATGGGCTGGTTGTGCAGCAGCCGGGTCACCTTGCAGGAAGTGCTGACGTGAAACACGTTCATGTAGGACGCCGCGCCGACCCGCATCTGGAGGCTGAGTGGCTCCCCGACCTGATATGCGGCGTCGGGCACGGCCCAGGCCTCGGCCAGGAACTGGGACGCTGACCGCAATGTCGGCAGATCGCACGGAGCCGCTTCCACCGGAACCTCGACGGGGACCTCAACCGGTACCTCGATGACCTGGGGGGGCGGAGCCTGCTGCTGGCAGGCGGTCAGCGTCCCCAACGCCGCCAGGGCTATTCCGGCCGGACCCAACAAGTCGCTTATTGCGCGGAAGGCCGTCCGTCCCGCGCGTCCAGATTTATGACCAAGTACGCCCATGGCGCTCCTCCATCCGTCAAGGTTGCTGCAGGCAAGTCCCTGAGTGCGATCAGAAACGCGCCCGACCAATCAGCTCCACACGATGCTCGGGTGCGTTGATGCGGTCTTCCTGCCGCGCGCCCGCGAACTCAAGATCGACCCGGTTCGCGAGACCCGGCATACCGAATCGGATCCCGGCTCGAGCACGGCGGCTCTCCCCGTTCCCGACCCGGAGTTCGCCAAACGGCGTGGCCAGCCCCCGGCCCGACGCCACGGAAATGCCGTAACCGATCTCCGCGTCAAGCGACAGCGCCTGTTTCGGACGATCAGGGTTCAGCGCCCGGAATGGGTCCTCGCGCCACAACACGTCGATCCGGCCGGGATCGATCCCAAGGCGCGGCGACAGCGCCAGGGACAGGCCCTCGCCGCCCGCGCCGGGAGAAAGGCTGGCCGTGAGACTCGCGCCGTACTCCCGGTAGTCGCCACCCGAATAGAGGACCAGCGTCCGCCCGCGCGCCTCGAGCCCGAAACCCGAGGCGGGATCGGCGTAGGCAACCCCTGCCGATACCTCGACACCTGCCTTGGTGTCGTCCTCGCCGCCACCGTCTACGCGCCCGGCGATCTCCGCGAACGGCGTGATGCTGGTGCCGCCATCCCGCGCCATCGTGTACGACACTTCCGCACCGGCGCGCGCCCGCCAGGTGTCCACCGCCAGATTGTTGAGTGTCTGCAGCCCGGATCCGGCATCGCCGTTCAGGCGCCCGAAGCCGGCATCGCCCAGCAGCGCGATCGCCACGCCGCTTGCCAGCGGCTCCAGCGCCTGCCGGACACCCGCCGCCGCCATGTACAACTGGACATCGGTGCTTTCACGCTCCGGGGCGCCCGCACGGGTGTTTTCAACCTCGCCGGTACCCGCGCCCAGGATGGCCCACAACTCCCGCCGGCCGTCCGGCGCGAACCGCACATAGGGATGCACGCTGGTCAGCGTCACGTCCAGCGCGCCATCGCCGTCATCAAGACGGTAGTCGGCATCCACCTGGGTCCGGGAGGCCGCGACGCCCACGAGCCACCGGCCATTGATCCACGCATCCAGGCCGAGAT
>JAPOON010000761.1 GCA_026713405.1 Gammaproteobacteria bacterium | reverse complement strand
GCGCCCAGTTCATCGACGGGCTCGGGGGAGGCATCGCCATCCCGGACGTTCATCTCGGCCCCTTCCTCGACGTTCACCACGATGGAGAGCGCGAGGCGGGCGCCGTTCGGCCAGGCGAAATCAGGAGGCAACGCGGTCATGCATCCAACTGTTCGATTTCGCGTCTGAAAACTGACTCATACCAATTCATGGCCGCCCAGGTATGGGAACGGAACCGGCCCCTGCCTCCTCGCATTGGAAAGACTTAATGATATATTAATATGTCATTTGTGCTAATCAGGGAAAGGCCCCACATCGAGACAGCGCACGAGGAGTTTTGAATGCTGCAACTGCGTCTTTGTGCCCTGTCGCCGCTTCGGGTCAAGGCATCGCCCCATTGGCTGACGAGCTTGCCAGACCACCGCGCCAAGCGGTAGCCTCGACCGAGCCGGAGAACACAGTGAACGATCAGACCTACGACGGCCCCCCTGATTACCGCGCCGTGGGCACGCACGGGGTCTTTCCCGAGACCACCCACGATCAGGCCGAACGCTACAACTTCCTTGCCCACCTGAACCGTCACCTGGCCGCCAATGTCATGCCGGGTGTCGCCGGGGCCTACGAGGCGCGGGTGGCGCCGAATTTCGAGCGGGAACATGGCCGCAAGCCCGACAACCGAAAGGAAGTGCGCAAGGCGCTGGCCGGGGAGCCTCTATACCAGACGTGGAGCGCACTGCGCCGCAACACCATGGAGATGCGCCAGCGGGCGGGCCTGTCGGTGGTGCTGCCGCAACTCGCAACCCTCCTGGAAAAAACAGACCGGCTGACGCCGGACGGACGCCTGCAACTCGACGAAACCCTGCCGATTCCCGACTACCTGACCGCCGTGGATCACCACTGCATGCCGGGCAGCTACTACACCGAGCGAACCCGGAACGATGTCAGCGCCGCAGCCAACTACGACTCCGGCATGTTCGTCACCACTGGCGGCATGCTGGGCCGCTACACCGACGGCGGCGGCCGGGGCGTTGTCGACTACCTCCGTCGCCACTACCCCGAATTCGGGCCGCGACGGATTCTCGACCTGGGCTGCGGCCTCGGTCACAACGTGTTGCCCATGGCGGAGGCCTTTCCGCAGGCAACCGTCACGGCGGTGGACGCCGCCGCCCCGATGCTGCGTTACGGCGCCGCGCGCGCCGCCAGCCTCGGCATCGACAACCTGACCTTCGTGCAGGCCGACTGCGCCGACCTCGGCCGGTTCGCCAATGCGAGCTTTGACTGGATACAGAGCACCATGTTCCTGCACGAGACCTCGGCCCGGGCGCTGCCGCGAATCATGGCGGAGTGCCGCCGGCTGATCGCCCCGGGCGGGCTCGTCATCCACATCGAACAGCCCCGCTACGACGACACCATGCCGCCCTTCGAACAGGCCATGCGGGACTGGGACGCCTTCAACAACAACGAGCCCTTCTGGACCAGGTTGCACGAGATCGACCTCGATCAGGTCATGCTGGACGCCGGCTTCGAACTGGAAGAACTGATCCACGGCGGCGTTGCCGCGGTGGTCGACACCGACCTCTTTCCGTCCGCGACCGATGACGAGGTCGAGGACTACGGCCGCAAGCCTGCCTGGCACATCACCGGGGCCCGCGCGGCCGCTTGACGGCCGGCGGCCTTTGGCGCAGATCAGCCGATGACAAAGCCCGATCGAAGT
>JAPOON010000760.1 GCA_026713405.1 Gammaproteobacteria bacterium | reverse complement strand
GTCGCCGGAAGCGGGAATGTTCACATCAACATCGACCCGGGCTCTTCGTCTGTCCGTATCCGTGACGATGGCCCAGGGCTTTCCGGGCCCGAAGCCCGGGCCGCGCTGATTCCGATTGCGAACAGCCAGAAACACCGCGGCCGTGACCGCGGATTCCGTGGTATCGGCCGCCTTTCGGGACTTGGGTTCGCAAAATCCGTCACCTTCAGGACGCGTGCCGAAGCTGGTGCGCCGGTTGCGCAAGTGGCCTGGAACGCTGAATCACTGAAACGCTGGGTCTCGGAGACCGGCGACATCAACCAAGCCATCTCTACCGCCGTCCGCCTCGAGACGGTGCCCGCGCGCGACGAACCAGACCACTTCTTCGAAGTTGAGATCGAGGGTGTCAGCCGCCAAGTGGCAAACCGCATCCTCAACCGGCATGCCGTGCGCCGCTATCTTGCCCAGACCTGCCCTGTTCCGCTCTCGGAATCGTTTCCGTTCGCAGCTGCCATCAGCGACTTCCTGTGCAACCAAACTGCACCGCTCACGCTGAAGATCACGATCAACGACGACCCGGCGCCGGTGACGCGTCCCCACCGGGACCAGGTTATTTTCTCCGACACTAGGACTATGGACTACACCGAACTCGAAACAATCTCCGTGCCGTCAATGGATAGTGACAAACCCACCGCAATCGGCTGGCTGGCGCACTCGACCTCCTTGGGGGCAATCCCCCGCGCCGCCGGCGTTGGTGGCGTCCGCGCCCGCGAAGGCAACATGCAGGTCGGCGGACACGATGTCTTTGCTCACCTTTTTGCTGAGACCCGGTTCAACAGCTGGTGCGTCGGCGAACTCCACATCCTCGATGCCCGCATCACGCCCAACAATCAGCGCTACTACTTCGAACTCAACCCGCCCCTCAGGAACCTTGAGAACCATCTGGGCGCGAGTTTCCACAGGATTACTGCCCGCTGCCGCAAAGCTTCAGCTAACCGCAATGCGGAACGTCACCTTGCGGCCGTTATCGAAGAATGCGAAGACGCTTACGCGCTGGCAGCATCGGGCTTCCTGCGAAGCGAGGACGCCAACCAAATCATCGACGATTCGCTCCAGCGGCTCACAGTTGCGCGCGGACGACTTCCCCTCATCAATGGCTATGCGGGAAAAAGCGGAAATGACCTGCTGGCAACAGAAAACAAGCTCAAGAATTTTCCGGACCTACAATGTCCAGAACCATTCCGCGGCATGAAGAAATCGCGCGCGGCAACCTTTCAAAACATCTTCCGGTCACTCTACCGATCATCCAGTTCTCCAAGCATGGCACTGGAACTGATTCAAGCCGTCATGGCCGATAGCAAGCGAGGCTGATCGCGGGCGTGATCGCGGTCGAGGGTGGCGTTGTAGTTCGCGCAGCGCGCCCGTGTTCGTACGAGCTCAGTACTCCAGTGGCCGTACTCGGACGCACTCTCCGCGCCCGGCTTTCCACTGCGTTTCGAATAAAGGGTGACCGCACCGGGGCGGGTGATTGCCGCATTGGCCGCCGCCTCATAGGGTTCCGGCGGGTCCGTGGCCCGGGCCACTTGGTTTCGCATGCATTGCTCTTGGGAGAGGGCGTGATGGACGAACTGCTGGAAGTTTTCTTCGCCCTCCTGATGCTGTACGAACTTGAGCCTACGCGGGTCGGCGACACGTGGCAGGTGTCAAGCGAGGTTGATCCGATCCACGACTCCCGTTCCGCGTTTGCGATGCGGCTTGAGCTTCCTGGCCCATGGCAGGAAGACGG
The DNA here is from genome assembly GCA_026713405.1 of Gammaproteobacteria bacterium. The sequence goes on along the minus strand of JAPOON010000760.1, from coordinate 392 downwards.
GCGCGATCGCCTGCTGGTCTTGCGCTGCGAGGAGGAGCGGCCGGGAGAGCGCCCAGGCATTCAGGCTTGGATCGTTTGGAATCTGACCCCTGAAGCACTGTCGGGCGGCGGCTCGGATTTGCCTGTTTCCGCTCCGGCCCCTATGGACCTGTTGACCCGATTCGGGAACGAGGCTCCCCAGCGCTTGGCTTACCGAAGTGTTCGCTTCGGTGATGTCATAGCTGCAGGTCCCCAGGACATGGACGCGTTTCTCTCGGATGTGGCCCGCGCACCGCGATTGGCGCTTCGCCGTGAGGCGACTCCCAGCGTTGCGGAACAGACCACGGTCTTCGACCTGACCGGGTCGGCGCGCCTGCTCGCGCAATTTACTGCCGGGTGCGGCATCGGCGGGG
>JAPOON010000759.1 GCA_026713405.1 Gammaproteobacteria bacterium | reverse complement strand
CCGATCGCGGCACGGTCTCGCGCCCAGTCGGACTTGTAGACTGTTGCGTCCCGCCGCCCGCAGCCATACGGGCGAAGTCCGGCCGAGATTTCTTGCGAAGGGACGCCAGTGGACACGATGGGAAGCGGGCATGCGAGTTGCCGCGACAGCACGTCTCCTCGCATCCTGAGCATCGCGCGGAGCACGGAATCCCCGTGCTCGCGGGTGGGCCCGAGCGGGCAAGGCCACCGCGGCATGTCCCAGCCAAACCCGGCCATGGGATAGCGGCAGGCAGGGATGGAGCTTCTCTATTTCACCGTCGCGGCGATCGCGCTCTATTTCGTCTCCGACTGGATTGTCGATCGGATCGAGCGCGCTGCGGGCCGCCGTTTCGAACACCGCACGCTGCTTTTCTTCGCCATTATCTTCACCCTCGGAACGGTTGCCTTCTGGCTGATTCAGACGCTCACAGACTGACCGTAGAGATTTGATTGCGGACGGCTTTCGGGGTATTCTTCCCGGACGACTGCCTCACCCTGACTCGAACGCATTGCGGCGAGGCAGAGCAAGGGGCAAATCATGACAGATGCAGGTCAAGACGCTGGGGCACCGGAAGAGCCGGTCGAGCGCGTCCCCTTCATGCAGCGCTTGCTGGACAATCCCTTCCTGCTGCTCTTTCTCGGTGTAGCCGTGCCGGCGGTTCTCTATCTCATGTGGGGAATCATGGAGGTCGCCCAGATTCCCATCGCCCAGTAATCCGGAGGTCCCGACATGGCCATTCACCCGCCTGAAAAACGGATTTGGTGGAACGAACCTCTCGAGAAGTCGGAAATCATCTGGATCACGATCGCCTTCATCTGGGGCCTGGTGATGTTCTTCACCATGGTGTTCTGGCATTTCACCGGCGAGCAGAACCTCTCCAACGAGGCCTACCGAATTCATCCCGAAACCTTCGCTGAGCGTACCGAGGCGATGGTCGACCAGTACACGGTGCGCGAGGAGGGGGACACCGGCCTGCCGGTCGTACGTCCGCCCCCGGGCAGCGATGTGTACATGCTGGCGCGCCTCTGGGAGTGGTGGCCGATTCTCGAATTGGAGGAAGGGAAGGACTATCGCCTGCACCTGTCGTCGATGGATTGGCAGCACGGCTTCTCGCTGCAGCCGGAGAACATCAACATCCAGGTCCATCCCGGCTATGAGCTGGTGTTGACGCTCACGCCGGAGGGCATCGGGGAATACGGGGTCGTGTGCAACGAGTACTGCGGGATTGGGCACCACCAGATGGTGGGCAGGATCCACGTGGTCGCAGCGAAATAGGGGGCTTGTCATGGCGAGCATCGCTCATACTGGTTCACTGCCAAGAGCTGCCGAATTCAGGACCTGTCCCGACACGGGCCTCAAAGTCGATCTTGCGGCCGAAAAGCTGATCCGCTGGAACGCGGTCGTTGCGGTCGTGTTTCTTGCCGTCGGGGGCTTCTTCGGCCTCCTGGTGGCGTTGACCCGCTGGCCGGCGGTCCACCTCCTGCCGGCGGAGTGGTTCTATCTGGCCCTGACGGCGCACGGCGCCGACGTGTTGCTGTTCTGGATCATCTTCTTCGAAATTGCCATCCTGTACTTCGCCTCCGCGATCCTGCTCAACTGCCGTCTCGCGACCCCGCGGGTGGCGTGGGTCGGGTTCTGGCTCATGCTGGCCGGCGCCCTTCTCGCCAACGTGGCTGTGCTGCAGGGCGAATCGAGCGTCATGTTCACGTCCTACGTGCCCATGCAGGCGGCACCGCACTTCTATCTCGGCCTGATCCTGTTCGCGGTCGGGGCCTTGGTTGCCGTCGCCGTGTTCTTCGGCACGCTGGTCATCGCGAAGGACGAGGGCACCTACGAGGGCTCGGTACCGCTGGTCACGTTCGGTGCCATTGCCGCGGCGATCATTGCGGTGTTCACCATTACCTCGGGCGCCATCATCCTCATTCCCACCTTCCTCTGGTCGATCGGCCTGGTCAGCCACATCGACCCGGTGATGTACAAGGTCGTGTGGTGGGGCATGGGCCATTCCTCCCAGCAGATCAACGTCTCGGCCCACGTCGCGGTGTGGTATGCGATCGCCGCCATGGTCCTGGGCGCCAAGCCCTTGTCCGAGAAGGTGAGCCGATTCGCCTTTCTCATGTACATCCTGTTCCTGCAGATCGCGGCGGCGCACCACCTTCTGGTGGAGCCGGGCATCAGCTCGGAATGGAAGATCTTCAATACGAGCTACGCGCTGTACCTGGCCGTGCTCGGCAGCCTCATCCACGGCCTCAGCGTCCCCGGCGCCATCGAGGCGGCCCAGCGCCGACGGGGCTATACCAAGGGCGTGTTCGAATGGCTGCGGAAGGCTCCGTGGGGCAATCCGGCCTTCGCGGGGATGTTTTTGTCGCTCGTCATGTTCGGCTTCATTGGCGGGATCTCCGGCGTGGTGCTGGGTTCCGAACAGATCAATCTGATCATGCACAACACCCTGTACGTGCCCGGCCATTTCCACGGCACCGTGGTTGCCGGGACGACGCTCGCCTTCATGGCGGTCACCTACCTGGTGGTCCCATTGATTTTCCGCCGCGAGATCATGTTCAAGAAGCTGGCGCAATGGCAGCCGTACGTCTTTGGTATCGGCGTCGCGGGGATATCGGTGTTCATGATGGGGGCGGGCACGCTCGGCGTCAGCAGACGCCACTGGGATATCACCTTCTCCGATGCGCCGGTGGCGTTTGAGTATCCGGGCACGGCTTTCCTGATGATGGGGTTGAACGGCGTATTCGGCGTCCTCTCGGCCCTGGGCGGACTGATGTACGTCGTGGTCGTGGTGAGCTCCGTCTTCTTCGGGGAACGACGAACCGAGGAGAAAGCAAGGGCGGAGCCGTTGCTGCCCCAGGGCGGCGCCGCGGCGGTGGCGAGTTACGGCAGCGAGGGCACGCTCAAGCTGCCGGGCACCATCACGCTCGTCGCGATCTTCTTCACCGCTTTCGTGTTGTACTACTTCGTCAACTGGAAGTTCCTCTCGGAGGTCTGGCCTTTGAGCTGACCGGAGGCGCCCGGCATGGCGGCAGACATCCGGCAGTTGTGCGGTGTCTTCAAGCTGCGGATCGGCTTCGCCATTGCACTGAGCGCTGTGGCGGGCCTCGCGGTGGCGCCCGGACCGCCGGTCCCGTTCTGGAACGCGGCCGCACTTGCCCTCGCGGTGCTGCTCGGAGCTGCGAGTGCCGGCGCCTTCAACCAGTTCGCCGAACGCGACCTCGATGCGCGCATGCTCCGCACCCGTGACCGGCCCTTCGTCACGGGCCGCTACACCGCCGGGCCGGCCTGGCTGGCGATCATCGGCGCGCTGCTGGTTGCTTCGGTGACGCTGGCCGCCTGGGCCACCAACGTGATGGCCGCCACGCACGTATTCCTCGGCGCCTTCGTCTATGGGGTCGTCTACACCGTGTGGCTCAAGCGCCGCACCTGGCTCAACATCGTCATCGGCGGCCTGTCAGGCAGTTTCGCGGTACTGGCGGGCGCTGCCGCCGTCGATCCGAGCCCGTCCGCCCTACCGCTCTGTCTCGCCATCGTGCTGTTCCTCTGGACGCCGCCGCACTTCTGGAGCCTGGCGATGGCGGCGCGCGATGACTATGTCCGGGCCGAGGTGCCGATGCTGCCGATCCTGGTCGGCGATCGACGGGCGGCCAAGATCATTCTCGCGCATACGGTGGCGCTCGTCGCTGCATCCCTGCTGCCGTTCGTCTTCGGGCTCGGCTTTGTCTATCTCGCGTTGGCGGTGATTGGCGGCTGGGTGTTCGTCGAGAAGAGCATCGCGCTCGTCCGCACGCCTGGACCCGCGGCGGCACGGGCGAACTTCAAGGCCTCCCTGCTGCAGCTCTCGTTGCTTCTGGTCGGAACCATGGCGGACGCATGGCTGCCCCTGTAGGGCGTATCGGAGCGTGGGTCCTGATGGCGTGCTGCCTGCTCCCGGCCATCCCGGGACTGGCGGCGCCCCCGGCCACCACCGGCTTCGATCCGGATCGAGCGCTCCAGGAAAGCCAGGCATCTCTGGGACGGACCCTCTCGGGCTACGAATTTCGCGATGCTTCGTTGCGACCGCTCACGCTCTCGGAGTTTCGCGGCCGTCCGTTGCTGATCAACCTTGTCTATACGAGCTGCGCTTTCGCCTGCCCGCTCGTCATCGAGACGCTGGCAGACTCCATCGACATCGCGCGCGACGCGGTCGGGGGGGACAGTTTCCAGGTGCTGACCGTCGGCTTCGACACGCGGATGGATACGCCGGAGCGGATGCGGGAATTTGCCGCGAATCATGGTATCCGGGACGAAGGCTGGCGTTTCGCCAGTGCCGAGCCTGAAACGATCGCCAGGCTGTCGAAGGATCTGGGTTTCCTGTTCGTCCCGTCGGCAAAGGGCTTCGACCACATCGCCCAGACGACCGTCGTCGACGCTGACGGCGTCATCTACCGCCAGGTCTACGGGGCGATGTTCGATCCGCCTTTCCTGGTAGAGCCGCTGAAGGATCTGGTATTCGGGCGCGAGAGCGTGCCGACCTCGTATGAGGGGCTGATCAATCGTATCCGCCTGTTTTGCACGATCTACGATCCGTGGAGCGGCCGGTACCGGTTCGACTACTCCCCCTTCATCGGCATCGCTGTCGGCGTCGGTGCCCTCGGCACCCTGGGCTTCGTCGTCGCCCGCGGCTGGCTCCGGCATCATCGCCGTCGCCCGCGGACCTGACGACGAGAGACCGGCGGGTGACGGCGCTCCAACGCATCCTGCGACCTGCAGTTTCGCGCCTCGACGACTGGGCATCGCAGGTGTTCGGGTCGGCCTGGAATCCCCTCTACAACCTCGGAGCGCTGGGGTTCTTCTTCTACTGGATCGTCGTGGTCAGCGGCATCTACGTCTACATTTTCTTCGATACGGGTGTCACCGAGGCGTACGATTCCATCGCCTACATGACGGAGGACCAGTGGTACCTCGCCGGCGTGATGCGGAGCCTGCACCGGTACGCCGCGGACGCCATGGTGGTCGTCATGGTGCTGCACCTGATCCGCGAGTTCACCTATGACCGTTATCGAGGCGCGCGCTGGTTTAGCTGGATCACCGCCGTCCCGATCGTCTTGCTGGTCCTCGCCTCCGGCGTCACCGGCTACTGGCTGGTATGGGACCAGCTGGCGCAGTACGTCGCCATCGCCACCACGGAATGGCTGGACTGGCTGCCGATCTTCGGTGAGCCCATCGCGCGCAACTTTCTGGCTCCCAACGCGCTTGATGACCGTTTCTTCACGCTGCTCGTGTTCCTGCACATCGCCGTGCCGCTACTACTGCTCCTGGCCTTGTGGTTGCACCTGCAACGTGTGAGTCGACCGCGCATCAACCCGCCGCGCGGCTTGGCTGCGACCAGTTTCGCTGCGCTTCTCGCCCTCTCATTCGTCATGCCGGCGACGAGTCACGCGCCGGCCGACCTCGCGACCGTGCCGACCGTCCTCAACCTCGACTGGTTCTACCTCGGGTTCTATCCCCTGCTGGACCTCTGGTCCGACGGCGCGGTGTGGGTCACGGCGGCCATGCTGACGCTCACGATGGCGGCCATGCCGTGGTTGCCGCCGTTTCGCCGTCCTGCAGTGGCACAGGTCAACCTCGACAACTGCAACGGATGTGCGCGCTGCGCCGAGGACTGCCCGTTCAACGCCATCTCGATGGAGCGCCGCACCGACGGCAAGCCTTTCGACCGGGAGGCTGTCGTGAAGAGCTCGCTCTGCGTGAGCTGCGGCATTTGCGCGGGGTCCTGCCCGACGGCGACGCCCTTCCGGCGTGCCGGCGCCCTCGTCCCGGGGATCGAGTTGCCCGACGCCACGCTGGCGAACTTGCGGGACACGCTCGACCAACAGGCGAATGCCGCTAGCCAGCAGGTCTACCTCATCACCTGCGAGCACGGGGTCAGGCCCGAGGTGCTGGGGCGCCCGGGCCTTGCGGTCGCCGCGCTGCCCTGCGTCGGCGCCCTGCCCCCGTCGTTTATCGACTACCTCCTGAACCGCTGTGACGCGGCAGGCGTCTACCTGGCCGGATGCCCGGAGGGAAACTGCCACTTCCGTCTCGGCAATACCTGGACCGAAGACCGCCTGGCGCGGCGGCGTGACCCGGGTCTGCGCAAACGGGTTCCGCGTGCACGCGTGTGTTCCGGCTGG
>JAPOON010000758.1 GCA_026713405.1 Gammaproteobacteria bacterium | reverse complement strand
GCGGTACTCCTGTTGACACAACAAAGTGTGTTGACGGAGTGTGCCGCAGTGAGGCGGGGAGGGCCAAAAACTATTTGTTTATCAAACGGTTAAGAGAACCTTGTGCGATTCTCCGAACCCCTGAAAAACCCTTGGTTTGCTTTCCGCGCTTTAGCGCGCCGCTTTAGCGCGCCGCGTCAGCGCCCCGGCGCACCGGGGGTGGTTTTGCCGACCAGGATGCTCAGCGGGATGCGTCACCGGCCTCCTGGCGCAGGGTGCGCGCATAGGATCGGGATTCTTCCGTCACGCCGGTGCCCGCGAGCATGCGCCCCAGTTCCTCGACCCGGGTCTCTTCATCCAGGCAGTGGATGGAAATTTCCTGCTCCGCATCCTTCTCGACCAGCAGGTGCGCATTGCCGAGCGCGGCCACCTGGGGCGCGTGGGTTACGCAAATGACCTGGGTTCCGCGGCCGAGGCGTCGCAGCAGGCGGCCGATCACGTCCGACGCCGGACCGCCCACTCCCACATCCGCTTCATCGAGCACCAGGCACGGCAATCGGGCCCGTTCGGCGGCGATGACTTCGATGGCCAGGCTGATGCGCGCCCGCTCGCCTCCTGATGCGACCTTGCGCAGGCTGCCGGGCGCGTAGTTTGGATTCGCGGTGACCAGGAACTCGACGGACTCCAGGCCCAATTCCGAATCCGCCTCGTCGAAACGAACGCACAGCCGCCCGCCCCGGATACCCAGCGTCTCCATGCAGGCGCTCACCTCCTCGGCGAACCCCACGGCGGTCGCGCGGCGCTGGCGGCCAACCTCGCCGGCCGCCTTCTCGAATTCGGCCCTGAATTCGGCTGTCTGCCCGTCGGCGGTGTCCAGGTCATCCCGGCAGGCGCCCAGCGCGGCGAGCTCCGCTTTCAGATCGTCCCAGTGGCCGGCCAGGGACTCCGGGCGGACACGGTGCTTGCGCGCCAGGTCCTGTATGAGATTGAGCCGGTCCTCGATCTCGGCCAGGTGCTCCGGATTCGAGTCCAGCACATCGAAATAGCGGCGCATGTCGCGCATCGCATCGTCGTTGAGTTCCACCGCCGACTCGAGCGACTGGCGGGCACGGTCGAGCGCGGCGTGGGCGTCATCGACCCCGCCCAGCGTGGTTTGCGCCCGGCGCAGTTCATCGGCGCCTGCAGCAAGCCCCTGCAGGGTTCCCGCCACGGTTTCCCGGATCTGTTGCGCCTGGGACAAGCGCCGGAACTCGGCTTCCAGCGCCTCGAATTCGCCTTCGCCGAGACCCAGCGCGTCCAGCTCGGCGAGCTGATAGCGCAGCAACTCCCCGCGGTTTTCGACCTCGGCGAGGCGCTTTTTCAATTCCCGGGCAGCGCGCTCGGTTCGCCTCCAGGACCGGTAGGCGTCCGCCATGGATTCGCGGAGACCCGGCGTGACTCCGTAGGCGTCCAGCATTCCGAGTTGCACCTCCCGCCTGACGAGGCGCTGGTTTTCGTCCTGCCCGTGAATGTCCACCAGGTCGCCCGCCAACTGGCGCAGTGTGTGCAGATTGACCGGTGTTCCGTTGACGAACGCCCGCGAGCGGCCGTCGCTGCCCACAACCCGGCGCAACAGGCACCTGTCGGGCTGGTCGGGATCGGCGAGTTTGTGCGTGACGAGACAGTCCTGAACGCTCGCGATTCCCTGGATGTCGAATTCGGCAATAACCTCCGCCCGCGGCGCCCCGGGTCGGATCAAGGTGGAACTCGCACGCTCGCCCAACACCAGGGCCAAGGCATTGAGCAGGATGGACTTACCGGCGCCGGACTCGCCGGTGACCACGGTCAGGCCGCCGGCAAAGCCAATATCCAGCGCGCCCACCAGCGCAAAGTTGGAGATGGTGAGTTGCTTGAGCAAAGACTTGACGATCGATGGAAAAATCACATAGTACTCGAACGAATTGCAATTGCCCCCGGCAACAGCGCCATGGCGAGAGAACAGGCAGACGACCGCACCGAGCAACTCTTCAAGTTGCTGGTGGAGTGCTACATCGACGACGGCAGGCCGGTGGCGTCAAAGGCGCTGGCGCAGCAACCCAGCGTGCACGTCAGCGCGGCCACCGTGCGCAATATCATGGCCCGCCTCGAAGGGCGGGGACTGGTGAAGTCTCCGCATACGTCCGCGGGCAAGATTCCCACCAGCCAGGGGCTGCGTTTCTTCGTCGACAGCCTGCTGTCCGTCGAACCCCTGGACGAAGCAGGCGTCCACAACCTCGAAACGCAGCTCAGTTCCGACATGGCGCCGTCGCAACTCGTGGAGTCGGCATCGAAACTGCTGGCCCTGGTGACCGAGATGACGGGCGTCGTCACCCTGCCGCGCCGGGACGCCCAGGCGCTGCGACACGTTGAATTCCTCAACCTGGATGGCGACCGGGTGCTGGTCATCCTGGTGTACAACGACCGGGAAGTGCAGAACCGGGTCATCCACGTCGACAAGCGCTACGACGATAACGACCTGTTGCAGGCATCGAACTTTCTCAACCGGGAGTTCGGCGGCCTGTCGCTGGTGGAAATCCGGCAGGAACTGCTGGACAGCATGCAGCGCGACAAGGACCGCATGGACCGGCTTCTGCAGGCCGCCCTCGACCTCGCCTCCCAGGCGTTCGAGCCCGACACGTCGGAAGAACCCGGTTTCGTGGTCTCCGGCGAGTCGAAGCTGCTCGACATGAGCGAGGACACCGAGACGGTGAGAAGCCTTTTCGAGGCGTTTTCGCGCAAGGGCACCATCCTCCACCTGCTCGACCAGAGCCTGAACACCCACGGCATCCAGCTCTACATCGGCGAGGAGTCGGGCTACCGCGTTCTGGACGAGTTGAGCCTGGTGACCTCGTCCTACACGGTGAACGGCCGTATCGCCGGCGTACTCGGGGTGGTCGGCCCCACGCGCATGGCCTATCAGCGAGTCATACCGGTAGTGGACATGACCGCCCGCATGCTGGGCAACGCCCTGCGACACCCCTGAACCCGTGCCTGAACCGCGTCCGGAAGCTCCCAACCCCGCCCGCCGGAACACTGTTGTGAACGGAACAACACCAACTCTCGGGAAAGAGTTCGCAGGCGGTTGTCCCACGGAAGCCTGCATCGTCAGCACTTTGCCGGTCCCGACGCGACCCGCTACCATGCAATCCCGTTTCGAGGGGTCGACCCGATGACGCTGCGCGCCGCCATCCTGCTCATTGCCGCCGCCGTACTGCTGGCCGGGTGCTCCACGTCCATGCCGAAGATGCCGAAGTTCAAGCTGCCGAAGTTCGGGATGCCCAGGGTGCACAAGATCACGGTACAGCAGGGCAACGTCATAACCCAGGAGATGATCGACAGCCTGAAGCCCGGCATGACGCGCGCGCAGGTGGCCTACATCATGGGCGAGCCCATTGTTCGCAATACCTTTGACCAGGACCGCTGGGACTATATCTACACGCTCGAAGTGCCCGGCATTTTCGAACAGGAAAAACGCATCAGCCTGCACTTCGAGGAAGACACGCTCGCCTACTTCACCGGCGATTACATCCCGAGCAGCGAGCAGCCCGAAGAAGCAGAAGAAATGGCGACCGCCGAAGGCTGACGTGCCGGCCACCCGGCCCGACCGCACAACCGGGAGGGGGGCGGCCTGGCCAGGTTCGCCACTGGCCCGATGCGCATCAGCGAGCCCGGCGGCGGCGCGCCTCCTTCGGATCCATCGCCAGGGGCCGATACAGCTCCACCCGGTCACCCGGCCCGAGAACCGCCTCCCGGGCAACGGGGCGGCCGAATATGCCCACCGGCATCGACTCCAGCGGCAACCCCGCAAAAGCCGGCATCGCCGCGGCTGCCCGGACTGCCTGCGCCACGGTCGAGCCTTCCTCGACCTCCAGGGCGATCAACGTCTGCCCCTCCGCCGTGCCGTAGGCGACTTCCACCCGCATGGCCGTCAGCCGTCCAGCTTGTCGTGGGCACGGCGGCAGAAGGCATCCACCATGGAGTCTGCCGCGCGGGAGAACACCCCCGCAAAGGCCTTGGCGAGAACGGTCTTCGAGCCGCGGAAGCGGAAGCGCAGCATCAGTTCCACCTTGCAGCCCTGATTGTCGCCGAGCCTGGAGAGCCGCCACTCACCGTCGAACTGCCGGAACGGCCCCTCCACCAGGCTGAGGCGTATCGAAAAGGGTGGCTCCAGGGCCGCGGCGGTGGTGAACTTTTCGGTGAACCCCTTGCCTTCGACCGTCAGTGTCGCGACAAACCGGTGCGGTTCGCTGACCAGCATCGCCGCGCTTCTGCACCAGGGCAGAAACTCGGGATAGCTGGCCACATCGGCGACGATCTCATAGACATCCTCCACGGCCATCGGCAGGAGCGCGGAGCGGTGCAGTTCCGGCACGGGTCAGGAGAGCCAGCCCTTGAGCGTGTCGAAACCGACGATGGTCACCAGGAAAACCGCAAGGACACCCAGCGGCGCCACCACGCGGGCCAGGATGCGCCAGAGCAGCTCCTGCGCCCTGTTGCTGAGCCGCAACTGGCTCTGAACCACCGCCTTCGGCAGTGCATAGGCCGCGAACAGTATGATGAACAGCCCGCCCAGCGGCAGCATGATGTTCTGCGAGACGTAATCGACGAAAGCAAAGATGGTCAGGTCCCCTACCACGTGGAAGTCCGACCACTCGTTGAAGGACAGCACGGTGCCGATACCGAGGAACCAGCAGAAGCCGCAAAGGGTGAGCGCAACCCGCGAACGTTTCGCGTTGTATTCCTCGACCAGGTAGGCCAGGGCCGGCTCCGTGATGGAAATGGCCGAGGTGATGGCCGCGAAGCTGACCAGCAGAAAGAAAATCGTCCCGAACAGCGCGCCCAGCGGCAGGTTCCCGAACGCCAGCGGAATGGTCACGAACATCAGGCCCGGGCCCTGTCCCGGCTCCAGCCCGTTGGCGAACACGATGGGGAAGATGGCGAGCCCTGCCGCCACGGCCACTACCGTGTCCAGGGCGGCGATGGTGACCACCGTGCCGGTGATGGAGGCCGAACTCGGTACGTAGGCGCCATAGGCCATGATCGCGCCCATGCCCACGCTCAGGGTGAAAAATGCCTGCCCCATGGCGATCAGGAACGCTTCTCCGGTAACGGACCCCCACTCGAAGCGGAACATGAAATCCACCCCCTGGGCGAACCCCCCGCTGGTCACTCCATAGCCGAGCAGCACCAGCAGCAGGACGAACAGCAGCGGCATGAACCAGCGGATGGCGGTTTCCAACCCCTTGATGACCCCGCGGCCGACGATGATGACAGTCACCACCATGAACAGCGTGTGCCACAGCAACATCTGCCAGGGGTTTGCCAGAAACTCGTTGAATGCCTGGTTGGCGTATTCCGCGGACACCCCGACGAAGGTGCCGTCGGCCATGCGCAGGATGTAGTAGATCGCCCAGCCGGCGATGACCGCGTAGTACGACAGGATCAGAAAGCCCGCCAGCACCCCCATCCAGCCGATCAATACCCAGGTGGGCCGCTTGTGGTGCTGCTGGGTGAGAAAGCGCATGGTGTTGATCGGGCTCTGCCGCCCCTCCCGCCCGATCAGCACCTCGGCGATCATGATCGGCACGCCGACCAGTGCCACACAGACGAGATAAACGAGTACGAAGGCGCCGCCGCCGTTCTCCCCGGCGATATAGGGAAACTTCCAGATATTGCCCAGCCCCACCGCGGAACCGGCAGCGGCCAGCACGAACAGCCAGCGGCTTGACCACATTCCGTGTCGAGATTCTGAACTGAATGCCATGACAGGCTCCGCGCAGCGGATGGAGGGCAACGGCATTTTCGCGCAAAAGCCGGGAAGCCCACAAGCGGGGCGGGCTATAATCGGCGCGCGCCGCCAATTGGATGAGCACTCACAGTGGCAACCTCGAATACCGGGTGCACCAGGTTGCGGCCCGCCCCGCCCGGCCGGTCCCGATGAGCACTCAAGCAGCCGCGAAACCGGGCAAGGCAACCGCTCGCCGGGTCATCGCGCGGAACCGGCGGGCGTCCCACGACTACGCCCTGGAAGATCGCTTCGAAGCCGGGCTGGTGCTCGAAGGCTGGGAGGTCAAGAGCCTGCGCGCCGGCACGGCACAGATTCTCGAGAGCTACGTTCTGCTCAAGGACGGCGAGGCCTGGCTGTTCGGCGCCCGGATAGCGCCCCTGGCAAGCGCCTCGTCCCACGTCTCGCCGGACCCGGCACGCACCCGCAAGCTGCTGCTGCACGGCCGTGAGCTGGCCAGGATCTTCACGGCCACCCAGACCAGGGGCTATGCCTGCATCGCCACCGCCCTCTACTGGAAGAACAACCGGGTCAAGTGTGAAATCGCGCTTGGCAAGGGCAGGAAGCGGCACGACAAGCGCGCCGCCCTGAAGGACCGGGAATGGGCGCGACAGAAGGAACGGCTGCTGAAGAGCTCCCGGGAAGACTGACTCCGAAAACTCGGAAAGATACCCGGCAATCCATCCGCAAGCATTGCCCGCAGCCGCAGTCCCCTCAAGACGGATGCACTGATGTAGACTTAATCCGGGATCGACGCGGGGAGAGGCATGGAATTCCGAGCAGGAACAAGCAAGGGTGTCTTTGCCGTTTCAGGCGGCGCAACGAAGCAGGTCCTGTGGAGCCGCGCCGTCCGGGAACTGGTGACCATCCGCGGGCGCTGCTTCGCCGGTACCGATGAAGGCCTGTACACCTCGGACGATTGCGGCCGCACCTGGGCAGCCGCGGGTCTGGAAGGCAGGCAAGTGTGGCAGGTCCGCGACAACGGCAGCGGCACGTTCTACGCCGCAACGGCGCCCACCGGGCTTTTCAGAAGCGAAGACAACGGCCACACCTGGACGGAAGTCGCCTCCCTCGCGCGCCTGGCGGACGAAGGCGGCTGGCGCATTCCCCTGGATCCCCCGATCGAGGCCCGGGCTCGCGCCCTGGTCGTCGCCGGCGCGCGCATCATCGTCGGCGTCGAGGTTGGCGGCCTCGCCCTGTCCGCGGACGCGGGCGAGACCTGGTCGGTGGTCCTGCCCGGCGACAACCCCGACATGCACATGCTGTTCGCGCACCCGGCGAAGCCGGAAACCCTGTTTGCGTCCACCGGTTACGGGCGCCTCTGGGGTGAAGCGGACAGGGTAGAAGGCAATGCCGGGGTATTTCGCTCCGACGACGGCGGCG
>JAPOON010000757.1 GCA_026713405.1 Gammaproteobacteria bacterium | reverse complement strand
TGTCATTCGCGGCGCGGGCGATGCGCGGGTTCGCCTGGCTGCTGCTGTCGACGGCCGCGGCAGCGCGGGCCGATGTCGAGGAACCGGCATACGCCACCCACGGAGACCCGACGCTTGCGGCGCTGATCCAGGATTCTCTGCAAAGAAATCCGGGGCTCCTGCGGGCGCGACTGGCTTTCGAGGCCGAGCGCTACCGGGTTGCCCAGGTCAGCGCGCTGCCGGATCCCAAACTCGGCATCACCTGGCATGCGCAGAAGCCCGAGACGCGCACCGGGCCGCAGGCGGGAACGCTGTCCGTCAGCCAGGAGTTTCCGTGGCCGGGTAAGCGCTCGGACCAGGGCCGCATCGCCGCCGCCACGGCGGACGCGCGGCGTGAGGCCGCCAGGGCCAGCGAAGCCCGGGTGGTGCGCCAGGTCAAGTTCTCCTACCACGATCTCCGCTACCTCAACCGTGCCATCGCGGTCATCGCCGAAGAGGAGCAGCTGCTGCGCCACTACGAATCGCTGGCGCAGGCCCGCTACGCCCAGGGTCTCGGGCCTCAGCAGGCGGCCGTCAGGCTGCAGGCCGAGATCACCCGCATCCTGAATCGCCGGCACGACCTGGTGCGGCAGCGGCTCGAAGTCATCGCGACCCTGAATGCGCTGCGGGACAGTCCGGCCGGTACCCCCGTGGAAATATCTGCCCGCCTGGACCCGCCCGAGGTGCGCATCGACAGCGTTCACCTGCAGGGCATCGGCCGCAACCGCCGTCCGGAAGTGCGGGCCGCCCGGCTGTTGATGGAGGGTGATCGTGACCGGGTCAGGCTGGCGGAGAGACGCTACTGGCCCGACTTCGTGCTCGGCGCGTCCTGGGGCAGGGTGGCCGACAGGCGTGACATTGCCGGGCGTTCGGCCCCGCCGCCGGACAACGGCAAGGATGTATACAGCCTGACCGTCGGCGTCAACATCCCGATCTGGCGGGCCAGGTACGACGCGGGAGTGGAAGAGGCCAACGCACGCCTGGAAGGCGCCAGGGCGAATCACCGGCATGCGGTTGTCGAGGTGGATCTGGCCGTGCGCGCCGCGGAACTGCGGCTGAACATGGTTGATGAGCAGATGCAGCTTTTCGAGACCGCGCTGGTTCCCCAGGCCGAGCAGGCGCTCGACCTGGCCGAGGCAGCCTATTCGACGGGTACAGCCGCCATCGGCGACCTGCTCGACAGCGAACAGGTCCTGTTCGAGGTGCGCCTGGGCCTTGCCCGGCTCAAGAGCGACTACATGAAGGCGCTCGCGGAGATGGAATGGGCCATCGGGTCTCCCTTTCCGGAGGAGTCGTCATGAGCAGGCTGCATGTCCTGGTGATCTCGTTTCTCAGCCTGGCGCTCGTCGCAATGGGGGCCGTCCTGTTGCTGAGAGAACCACCGGCTTCGGCACCGATAACCGCTCAGGCGGCAAATCTTGCGGAAGCGCCGGCGGGCGCGCCGCTCGGTGGCCAACCTGCGCTGTACAGGTGCCCCATGCATCCCGACATCGCCCACAATGAACCGGGCGACTGCCCGGTCTGCGGCATGAACCTGGTGGCAGTCCGCGACAGGTCGCCGGAATTACCGCGCACGGAGACCTCCCCCCGTGACGGAGTGGTTCGGGTCAGCCCAAGTTTTCTGCAGAACTTCGCCGTGCGTACGGCGGAGGTCCGGCGCGGCCCGCTGAGCGTTTCCGCGCGCGCGGTGGGTGTCCTGGCCCATGACGAGGCGAAGCTGGTCTCCGTGAACACCAAGTTCGCGGGCTGGATCGAGGAAGCGCGGGTTCACAACGTGGGCGAGTCGGTGGCGGAGGGCGATGTGCTCTTCGAGGTCTACAGCCCCGAGGTGGTGACCACGGAGCGCGAGTACCTCGCAGCAGTCGGCTACGTCAGGCGGCTACGGGAAGCAGGCGCGTACCGCGAGGCGTTGGACCGGGCCGAGTCCCTGCTGGAAGCGTCGCGCGAGCGCCTGCGCAACTGGGACATCTCCGAGGATCAGATCGACGCCCTGGACAGCCTGGGGACGGCTTCGCACCGGGTTCGCATCCTGGCGCCCGCCTCGGGAATCGTTGTCGACAAGTCCGGGGATTCACTGGAGGGCATGCGGGTCAGCCCGGGCCAGACGGTGCTGAAGATCGCCGACCACTCGACGCTCTGGGCGACAGCGGACTTCGATGAAGAGGCCCTGCCTCACGTCCGCGAGGGCAACCCCGTAACCGTCGAGGTGGACGCCTTCCCGGAGCGGCGCTGGGAAGGGCGCATTCTCTTCTTCCGATCCGCCGTCAATCCCCAGACGCGGGCCCTGACCGCCTTCGTGGAGGTTGCCAACCCGGACCTGGCACTGAGGCCGATGATGGATGTCGCGGTTTCCGCCCAGCGCCTCGTTGCGCCGGATGCGGTGCTGGTGCCAGTCCAGTCGGTGCTGCACAGCGGCGAGCGGGCGATCGTCGTGGTGGCCCGGGAGGACGGCCTGTTCGAACCCCGCACCGTCGGGCTCGGCCCGGCCGCGGGAGACCGGCAGCAGGTTACGGCAGGCCTCTCTCCCGGAGAGCGGGTGGTCGTGTCCTCCCAGTTCCTGATCGACTCGGAGAGCAACCTCAAGGCTGCGTGCGGTCAGTTGCTTTGCGACGACGCAGCTCTCGATTCTGCGGCCCGGCCGCATCGTCATTGAGGTCGGCGCCATGCTGGAACGCATCATCCAATGGTCTGTCGACAACCGGTGGCTCGTCACGCTCGCCGCACTGTTCATCGTCGCTGCCGGCGTCCTGTCCCTTGGCCGGGCGCAGATCGATGCGATACCCGATCTGTCCGACGTGCAGGTGATCGTCTACACGGAATACCCCGGCCAGGCGCCGCGCATCGTCGAAGACCAGGTGACCTATCCGCTCACCACGCAACTGCTGGCCGCGCCCTTTGCCAATGCCGTTCGTGGCTACTCGTTCTTCGGGTACTCGTTCGTCTACGTCATCTTCGAGGACGGCACCGATCCGTACTGGGCCCGGGCCCGGGTGCTGGAATACCTGAACCACGCGGCCGGACGGTTGCCGAGCGGGGTGACGCCGACCCTGGGCCCGGATGCGACGGGAGTGGGCTGGGCCTTCATGTATGCGCTCAAGTCCGACCGGCACGACCTCGCCGAACTGCGTTCCATCCAGGACTGGTACCTGAAATACGAACTGACCGCGGTGCCCGGCGTCTCCGAGGTGGCGAGCATCGGCGGCTTCGTCCGCCAGTACCAGATCACCGTCGACCCTAACCGGCTGCGCGCGCACGACATCCCGATCTCCAGAATCCGGGCAGCCGTCGAGGCGAGCAACAGCGATGTGGGGGCGCGTTCCATCGAAGTCGCCGAGAAGGAATTCATGATTCGAGGGCTGGGTTACATCGAATCCCTCGACGACATTCGCGGCATTGCCCTCGGGGTAGACGCCAGGGGCATCCCCATCCTGCTGGAGGACGTGGCGGATGTCGGCATCGGGCCCGACATGCGCCGCGGGATCGCGGAACTGAACGGCGAGGGAGAAACCGTCGGCGGCATCGTCGTGGTCCGCCATGGCGCCGATACGCGGCAGGTGATCCGCGATGTCAAGGCGCGGCTTGGCGAGGTGGAAGCCGGTCTTCCCGAAGGTGTGGAAGTCGAGGTCGCCTACGACCGCACCGGCCTGATCGAGGGCGCCGTGGACAGCCTGCGCATCAGCCTCGTGCAGCAACTGGCGATCGTGGGCCTGATCTGCCTGGTCTTTCTGCTGCACGTCCGCAGCGGCCTGGTTGCCATGATCAGCCTGCCGGTGGGCGTACTGATGGCATTCATCGTCATGGAACTGCAGGGGCTCACGGTCAACATCATGTCGCTCGGCGGCATCGCAGTGGCGATCGGGACGATGGTCGACGCCGCCATCGTCATGGTGGAGAACGCCCACCGCCATCTCGGGAGCAATCGGGGAGGGCGCCCGCATTGGCAGGTCGTGGCCGCATCGGCCCGCGAGGTAGGGCCGTCGCTGTTTTTTGCCCTGCTGGTGAT
>JAPOON010000756.1 GCA_026713405.1 Gammaproteobacteria bacterium | reverse complement strand
CCAACCAGCGAAGTTCGTTGCGCGTGATCAACCTTGGCGATGCCATGGCCAACCTCACGATTACCGGTGTCGATGACGGGGGCGCGGCCGGCGAGAACAGCATGACCGACACGGTGCCCGCAAATGGCGCCACATCCATAAGCGCTGCGAACGCCGAAGCCATGGGCCTGGGTGACGGTGCAGGCAAATGGTCTCTGATGGTGATGTCCGATCAGCCCATTCAGGTGATGAGCCTGATGGATACGCCCAGCGGGCACCTTGCCAACCTTTCCGCGGGCAGGCAGGAGTATCGTGGGGCCGCGGGGCTCTACCAAGTGTCGTTTGAGGACGGGATGGAGGGCATCATCGTCCTGTTGTCGGACAGCAGGCTTTACGCTTGGTTGCCGGAAACTGCCGACGTGAACCGTATCGCTCGGGGCACCTACGGCTCAAATGGGCGGATGATAAGCGGAGAAGGCGTCGTCTATGAGTCCGGTAAAATCGAGTTGGACGGGACCACTCCTGTGGGCGGTACCGATGATGTCACACTAACCGCGGCTTTCCGGAGCGGTGACTGGATTAGCGGCACTTACACCGTTGACGGAGATGAACCCAGAGCGTTTCACGGATGGGCGTTCACCGGCTTCGAACGGGGCGGTTCTCCTATGCGTATTCAGGGTAGGTGGATGCCAATGAGCGATGTTTCGGATCTTCCCGCTACGTTTCCGACAGACGCGAGTGGCGCTTTTGACGATTCAATTACCGTTGACTCTCCGCTTGGCTCGCTCCCATGTGATTTCTCCGGCAGGCTCGTTGCGGTTAATCCTGCCTTCAATGCCTACCATGCTAGTCCGCAAATCGATTGTGATCTAATCCCTCCGTTTGGCGGGGAAGGTAATGAAGATGAAGTGGAAATGGTTATGAGCATCATGGACGCGCCGGATAAGCCGGGAATGGGCGAACGCGCGATCGTATTTGTAATCTTTCCAAGAGAGGTGAATCGTATTGGCCTAGGCGCGGTATTCGAGTTGACGCGCGAGTAGGTCACTAGCGGGCAAGCTTCCACGATGCGGCGGGTTCGAATCCGAAGCCGCCGCTGTTCTGAGGGTCCGGCCTGGTTGGCTTGGAACTGTATCTCGGTCCAGTGCCGCCTTCTATTCCTTGACCACCACCGTCTCCCCAATCTGCGCCGCCTCGACCTCTTCCTCGCAATACGGAAACCGCACCCACTCCTTGCGGCTGTACAACTCGGTCTGATCCGCGTGGTGCGGTGATTCGGGGTCGCCTGACTGGGACGGGGCCAGGATGACGTCGGCGATGGGGCAGGTGTCGTTCCAGGTGACCGCCTGGATGTAGGTGTTGCCGGAGCGGGGGGTGTAGCCCCCGTCGTTCAGGTCGGCGGAGATGGCGCCGTAGACGCCGGCTGCCGGGTCGCCGCCGTGCACGGGAATGCGCACGCCGTTGCGGGTGGCGAACTGCACGTCCCGCCAGGGGGCATCGAGTGCTATTCCGGCTTCCTCCAGGGTGAGTACCGCGGCGCTCAACGCATCCACCACGAGTTCCCGGTTGCCCGATCGCGACTTGTCGATGCCGCGCGGCGTGTTCAGCGGGTCGGCGGGGTCGAAATCCACCGTCCAGAAAGACCGGCTTTCGATGAGCAGGTTGAAGTCATTGCCCAGTTCCCCGTGTATCGCGCGCCAGAACTCGGTGAACACCTGGGCGCCGCGGCTGTCGAGGTCGACCTTGCGGTCCCAGTCCGCGAGCACGGCACAGGCCCGCGCAGCCCGTTCTTCGGTCTCGTTTGCACCCGGGAGATCGGCGCAGATCGCCAGCACGTCGTCGAGCACGATCTCGGCGCCATACACCCGGTCTCCGTACATGCACGCCTTCATCGACCCCAGGGTAAACCCCCCCGCCTCGTCCAGCCCGTCGGTGGCTTCCCGCCGTTCCTGCACCATCAGGTGACCGATGCGGGTGCGCAGCGACTGCTGCCTGTTCTCGTGGCCGAGCCAGCCGAACACCACCGGAAAGCCGGTCAGCGGGTCGTCTGCGTTGGTGAGCCAGTAGCTGTCGTTGCCGTTGCCGACGTAGTCGGTGGTGTGCAGCTTGGGGCGCGCCTCGTAACCGTACAGGTTGGTGCCGGGCGGGCTGTCGGGGTCTTCGCCCCACTCGCAGGCCGCGCTGCTGCCGTCGAGCGTGAGCACCGCGTCGTTGGTGCCGAACGCGATCAGCCGGCCGAGTTGCGTGGCGCAGTCGTCGAGTTGCTGCTGGGTTACGTGGGGAATGCCGGCGATCTCGCCGTAGAAGGCCTCGCCGTCGCGGTCGGCGGCGAAGACATGGAACACGGGGATACCGATGCGCTTCAGCGCTTCGGTGAAATCCGCAACGGTGCGCGCCCGGCCCATGTCGAGGTACTGGTCGATGGCGCGGGTGTCGCGCAGCGCGTTGGCATCGCGCATGCTGTATAGATTGCCGTTGGGCAGCGGCCAACTGCCGAGCAGATTGCTGACTTGCGTCAGGCTGACGATGGGCCCGTAGTGCGAACTGTAGAAGGTGTGCGAGCGCTCCTCGAGCGAACCGTCGTCCATCCTGACCAGGATAGTGACATCCTCGCTGGTGATGTCGCGCCATTCGTCCTCGTAGCGGTATTGCAGCGGGTCGTCGGGGTTAAGCTGCAGTTCGTAAAGGGTGAAGCGGGAGGCGAAGGAGGTGGTGTGGGTCCAGGCGAGGTCGCCGTTGAAGCCAATGCCCACCCAGGGCACGCCGTGCAGGGCGGCGCCGGCGACATCGTAGTCTCCCGGGATGGTCATGTGCACCTGGTGGAAGCCGCTCGGGCCGCTCCAACTGAGGTGGGGATTGCCGAGCAACAGCCCCTTGCCCGTCTGGCTGAAGTCCCGGCCCACGGCCAGCGCATTGCTGCCGTCCCCGCCGAAACCGAACGGATGAGCGTGCCGGTCCAGCGCGCGTTCGAGTTCCTGCCACTCGGCGTCGCCGTAACCGGTCGGGATTGAACCATCCGGCCCCGTCGGCGCGAAGATGGCCCGGCGCAGGATGCCCTGGTCCGAACTTCCGGACAGCTGCACGCGGGCGATGTGCATCCACACATCGGTGGCATCGATCTCGTAGGCCCAGTCTGCATCCCGGCAGCCTTCATCGCCGCCGGGCAGGTTCTCGACGCCCGTTTCCCGCAGATAGCGGTTCATGCCCGCCGCGAAACCCTCGGCGAGCAGCAGCGTCTCGTCCTCCGGGTCGGTGAGGTATTGCTCGCGGAACTCGTCCTTGGTTCCGAGCAGGTAGCGCAGGACAAAATCCGCCGCGATGTCGCCGTGTTCCTCGCCCAGGAACTCGGCGGAACGGCTGGTGGCGAAAACGACTGCCGCCATGGCGACGCAGAACCGGTCCTGGGCGTAGGCGTAGCCGTAGCCGTAGCCCAGGCCGGGCCAGGCATCGGGCTTGGTGTGGGGTG
>JAPOON010000755.1 GCA_026713405.1 Gammaproteobacteria bacterium | reverse complement strand
TAGGCGACACCTTCCGCTGGAAATCCGAGAACGTCTCCACCACCGAAGTGGGCGAAATCGTCAACGGCCATCCCCAGGTGCAGATCTGCAACGTCTACGGCGTGGAAGTCCCCAATACCGACGGCCGCGCCGGCATGGCGGCCCTGGTGCTCGAACCCGGGGTGGAGTCACTCGACCTCGAGGATTTCTCGGCCTTCGTCAACCGGGAACTGCCCGCCTACGCGCGGCCCGTCTTCCTGCGCCAGCAGGCAGGCCTGGACGTCACGGGCACCTTCAAGATGGTCAAGGGCCAGCTCAGAAAGGAGGGCTACGACCCCGAGGCCGTGACCGACCCCCTGTACGTGATGAACCCCGGTCGCGACGCCTACGAGCCCCTCGACGCCGACTTCGCCGCTCAAATCCGGGCAGGCTCAGCTGGTTTCTGACCCCAGTGCGTGCGCGATTTCCGCGTACCGGTCAACGAGGGGCATCACCGTATCCGCGTCCGCCGGCGGCAGGCCGAACACGATGCGGTTGAAGCCCATCTCGATCACCTCCGCCACGCGGTCCTGTTGCGGGGGCACGCCGTACATCGTGAAGTCCGGCTCCCCGGACCGGCCGGCTTCAGCCCAGGCCTCGCGGGTTGACCGGATGCCCGCGGCGTAATCCGTCGCACCCATGGCAGCCGCCCGATCCGGATTCTGGTAGATCGGACACCAGCCATCGGCGTAATCGGCGATGCGTTGCCAGGCCCATTTCGACGATGCGCCGAGCAGCACCTTCGGCCCCCCTTCCTGCACGGGCTTCGGGTACGACCAGAGCGGCTCGAAGTCGACGAATTCGCCGTGAAACTCCGCTTCGTCGTTGGTCCAGATTTCGCGCATGGCCAATCCCCGCTCGCGCAGCACCTTCCACCGGTCGGCGAAGTCCACGCCGTGGCTGGCCATCTCCTCCACGTTCCATCCGGCCCCCACGCCGAGCAGAAAGCGCCCGCCCGAAAGGTGATCGAGGGTCGCCACCTGCTTGGCCATGAGAATGGGGTCCCGCTCCGTGACCAGGCTGATGCCGGTGCCCAGCTTCAGGGTCGTCGTTACCGAGGCGGCGGTGGCCAGCGCCACGAACGGGTCATTGCAGTGCCAGTACTCCCTGGGCAGCTCCGCCCCGCCCGGCCAGGGCGTACGCCGGCTGGCCGGAATGTGGGTGTGTTCGGGAACCATCAGCGACTCGAACCCCCGCGCTTCCAGGGCCTGCGCCAGAACGGCCGGCGCAATGGCGTAGTCGGTCGGGAAAATGACAACTCCGAATTGGGCCACGTGAGCCTCCTTCGTAAAATGCCGAGGGGCCGGCTAAAGAGTCTTGATTTGCTGGAAGTGGTAGTCGACTTTGGAGACGAAGCGGCGGCCTGCCTGTATGCGCGTGCCGTTCCTGCCGATGTTGTAGGCAACCAGGGCGCACTCCCCGCCACCGCACAGTTCCTTCAGGTGAGCCAGAACCTGTGCACCGCAATGAATGTTGAAACGCGGGTCGGTCAGGTCATCGCCGCCGCAGAATTCTGACCAGTAACGCGGCTTCACTTGCGCCGGGCCAACGGCGCCCGCGTACGAACGGGCATGCTTCCTGAACCCGCTCTCCACCTGTACCAGGCTCGCGATCAACTCCGGTTCGAGGCGCTGACGGTCGGCAGCCTCGAGAATCCAGCCGGCAAACTCCCGGGCCTTTGCGGACTCGAGGTCGAACGCCTGGCCGATCCTGTTGCCAAAAGCGGCGACGCGCGCGTTCCAGGGGATGCTGGGCAGTACCGGTTTGGCAAGTGCGACCGTCGTGTAATCCTGCCGCAGTTGGGCATTGGCGAACGCAAGAACGATGCCGAAGCCCAGACCCGCCGCCACGGCACCAAGCTGCCTGGTACGGAAACGCGGATCGATTCGGCGCCACAACGCGACGGCCTCGATGGCGCCGGACCCCCACTCGCGGAAGCGCGCCGCAATCTCCGGCAGGCGGACTTTCCGCCAGACGTGGAAGCGCGCAGCACCCATGGGCAGGCGGATTTTCCGCCACCCGTAGAAGCATGCCGCTACGCCCGGCAGACCGTTCTGCTGCCACGCCTGGAACCAGATAGACATCCTCTCCAATCAATATATCAAGCACGGCCCTCCATTATGAAGAAAGAATGGAGGCAAAGTCACCCTTTATGAAAACGTAAGTTTAAGAATTAATTCTTATATGGTCGCACTTACTTATTCTTTCTCGACTTAGAGCGCAGCTTGAAATGATCCCAGGACACGACGTACTCCGGCGCCATCACCACCCAACGCCGGTTGCGCCCCCGGGCGGTGGCGGCGAAGGGCGGAGGCGCATCGACCAGCGGCTGTCCGAAGCCGCCGTTGTATTTCACGCCGATCTGGGCGCGAACGTCATCGAGGTGGGGGTCGCTGCGCTCCGCCTCCAGATCCTCGAGCACCCGGCCGTGCCCCTGCATCATCATGCCCTGCAGCTCCGGAAACTTTTCGTTGCGGTCGACAATGACCGTGCACACCGGGTTGCGGCGCAGGTTGACGATCTTCTGGCCCCGCCCGAAGAAGTAGACCGCACCCCCCGCCCAACCGAACCACATCGGCGTGAGGTTGATTCGCGATCCGGGGCCGACGGTCGCCACCCGCATGGTCCACTGGGCCGCCATGATCTCGTCGACCTGTTCGGTGGAGAGCGGAATCTGCCGCGGCGGCGCCGTCCTGAACCCGGTGGGCTGAGACCGTTCTTTCGCTTCCGCCGGCGGCGCGGTGCGAGGCGCTGCTGCGGGGGTTTTCGAACGGCGCGTCAGCCGGTTCTGAAGACCTCGAAGGACGTTCTCGAACATCGGCTAACGGGGCTACGGCTCAGGCCGCCGTCAACTCCGCCACGATCTCCCGCTGAATGCTGTCCGGAATGCCCCCGTAGGCGGCGCCGGTCCGGTCGACGATGTCGCCGAAGCGTTCCTTGAAGCGGGACGGAATCGTATTCGGTTCCCCGATGACCGCAAAATCGCCGAGTATGTCGTCGCTGATGAGACTGCCCATCTCCTCCCAGCGGCCCT
>JAPOON010000754.1 GCA_026713405.1 Gammaproteobacteria bacterium | reverse complement strand
GCGGACCATGTCCAGCGCGTCATTCCGGATGGCGGCGAGACACTGCTGATCACCCTGGACTACGACCAGGCCAGGGTGCCCGGCCCGCCGTACAGCGTCCCGGAGGAAGAGGTGCAGGCGCTGTACGGCCAGCGATGCCGCGTCACACGGCTGGACTACTTCGAAACCGATCTTGTTCCGCCCCACTTCCAGGCAGCTGGGCTCGCCTCGGTGATGGAAGGCATCTACCGGATCACCAAGGAACATTGACATCGACATCAGAGAGGAACCATGAGTTCAGACAGCTTCCAATGCCGGCGCACACTCGCTGTCGAGGGGGTCTCCCACGACTATTTCAGCCTGCCCGAAGCGGAAGCGGCTGGCGCCGGTGCCATATCGCGCCTGCCCATGTCGCTGAAGATCCTGCTGGAAAACCTGCTCAGATTCGAGGACGACCAGACCGTTACCCGCGCCGACATTGAAGGCCTGGCCAACTGGGCCGACAATCCGCGTTCGGGTGCGGAGATCGCCTATCGCCCGGCCCGGGTGCTGATGCAGGACTTCACCGGCGTGCCGGCGGTGGCCGACCTCGCTGCCATGCGCAGTGCCGTGCTGGCGGCGGGGCTAAAGCCGGAAATCGTCAATCCGCTGTCGCCGGTGGATCTCGTCATCGACCACTCGGTGATGGTCGACCGGTTCGGCAGCGGCCAGGCGTTCGCGGACAACGTCGAACTCGAGATGGAACGCAACGAAGAGCGCTACCGGTTCCTGCGCTGGGGCCAGACCGCGTTCGACAACTTCCGCGTCGTGCCGCCTGGCACGGGGATCTGCCACCAGGTCAACCTGGAATACCTGGCCCGCGTGGTGTGGACGGACCAGTCGAACGGCAGCCCGATGGCCTATCCCGACACCCTGGTCGGCACCGACAGCCACACCACCATGATCAACGGCGCCGGAGTACTCGGCTGGGGCGTCGGCGGCATCGAAGCCGAAGCCGCGATGCTCGGCCAGCCCATCTCGATGCTGGTTCCCGAGGTGGTCGGGTTCCGGCTGACCGGGCGGCTTGCCGAAGGCATCACGGCGACGGACCTGGTGCTGCGCGTGGTGGAAATGCTGCGGGCCAGGGGCGTGGTCGGGGAATTCGTGGAGTTTTTCGGAGACGGTCTCGACGAGCTGCCGCTGGCCGACCGCGCGACCATCGCCAACATGGCGCCGGAATACGGCGCGACCTGCGGTTTCTTTCCCGTGGACCGGGAAACCGTCAACTATCTGCGGCTGACCGACCGGCCGGCTGAGACCGTGGCGCTCGTCGAAGCGTACGCAAAGGCGCAGGGGCTGTGGCGGGGCGCCGGCGAGGCGGTCTATACCGACACGCTGGAACTCGATCTCGGTTCCATCGTCCCGAGTCTCGCCGGGCCGAAGCGTCCCCAGGACCGGGTGGCGATGACCGACATGGCCACGGCCTTCGATGAGGCCCTGGAACTGCAGGGCCGGGGCAAGGCGAACGGCAGCGTCGGCGTACCCGGCACGGACTACGGGATCGGCCATGGATCGGTGGTCATCGCCGCGATCCCCTCCTGCACCAACACGTCGAATCCGGCGGTGATGCTGGGGGCCGGGCTGGTGGCGCGGAAGGCCGCGGCACGGGGCCTGAGCGTCAAGCCCTGGGTCAAGACCTCCCTGGCGCCCGGCTCCAAGGTGGTTACCGAGTACCTCGAGCGGACCGGCCTTCAGGTCGACCTCGACAACCTGGGATTCAATCTCGTCGGTTATGGCTGCACCACCTGCATCGGCAACTCCGGTCCCCTGCCGGAGGCGATTTCCGCTGCCATTGGGGAAGGCGATCTCGTCGTTGCCTCCGTGCTTTCCGGCAACCGCAATTTCGAGGGCCGCGTCCACCAGGAGGTGCGGACCAACTGGCTGGCATCGCCGCCGCTGGTGGTCGCCTACGCCATTGCCGGCACCATGCGCATCGACCTGGCCAACGACCCCATCGGCCGGGATGCCGGGGGCAATGAGGTTTACCTGCGCGAGATCTGGCCGAGCAACGCGGAGATTGCCGATGTGGTCGCCCAGGTGTCGGCGGAAATGTTCGGCCGCCAGTACGACGATGTGTTTACCGGGCCAGATGCCTGGCGCGCGATCGAGGTGGAGGAATCCGGGGCCTACGGATGGCAGAGTTCCACCTACATCAAGCAGCCGCCCTTTTTCTCGGTGGGCAGCGATCTCGACCAGTCCGCCGAAGTCGAGAATGCCCGGATTCTGGCGCTGCTCGGCGATTCCGTCACCACGGACCACATATCCCCGGCGGGCGCCATCCAGCCGGACAGCCCGGCCGGCCACTACCTGCAACAGCACGGTGTCACCGTGGAGAACTTCAACTCCTACGGCTCACGGCGCGGCAATCACGAGGTGATGATGCGCGGCACCTTCGCGAACATCCGGATCCGCAATGAGATGGTCCCCGGCGTGGAGGGCGGCTACACCCGGCACATTCCCACGGGAGATCAACTCTCCATCTACGATGCGGCGATACGCTACCAGGGCGAGGGAACGCCGCTGGTGGTGTTCGCGGGCAGGGAATACGGCACCGGTTCAAGCCGCGACTGGGCCGCCAAGGGCACCCGGCTGCTGGGCGTAAAGGCAGTCATCGCCGAAAGTTTCGAACGCATCCACCGCTCCAACCTGATCGGCATGGGTGTGCTGCCCCTCGTATTCGCGGAGGGCGGCAGTCGCGTGGCGCTTAACCTCACGGGCGAGGAGACAGTCGACATCCGGCTGCCG
>JAPOON010000753.1 GCA_026713405.1 Gammaproteobacteria bacterium | reverse complement strand
TGCTCGGCAACACCGCGGTGCTGCAGCGCGCCTTCGATGCCGAAGACTGGCTGAGGCTGCTCGATACCTACGAGGTGACCAGCACCTTCGCGGCGCCGACTCCGGTAAGGCGCATCTGCCAGCTTCCCGACGATGTGATCGGCAAATACCGGCGCGACCGGCTGCGGATCATGGCTGCCAACGCGGCGCCCTGGTCCTATGCCCTGAAACTGGACTATCTCGAGCGGTTTCCGGAGGAATCGCTTTTCGAGGTGTACGGCTCCACGGAACTGGGAGTGAACACCATCATGACGCCGGAGTTTCAGCGCGCCAAGCCGGGGTCCTGCGGTCGGCCCGCCCCGGGTGTCCAGATCCGGCTGTTCCGCGATGACGGCAGCGCGGTCGAAGAAGTACGCGAACCGGGCGAACTGTACGTGCGGACCGAGGGCCAGTTCACCACCTATCACAAGGCCCACGAGAAGTTCATGGAGGACAGGCGGGGCGACTGGCACACGGTGGGCGATGTCGCCTATTTCGATGAGGACGGTTTCTATTACATCTGCGACCGCAAGAAGGACATGATCATTTCCGGCGGGGTGAACATATATCCCGCCGAGGTGGAAGCTGTCCTCGAACTGAGCCCCGACATCCTGGAGGCGGCCGTGTTCGGCATCCCGAGCGAGGAGTGGGGAGAAAGCGTGCATGCCGTGGTCGTCGGCAGGGAAGGATCGGAACTCGATGCCGCCGCCGTCCAGGCTTTCGCGCGGGAACATCTTGCAGGGTACAAGATACCGCGGTCCGTCACGTTCACCGCGGAGATTCCCAAGACCGGCTCGGGAAAGATCCTGAAGCGCGAATTGCGGACGCCGTTCTGGGAGGGCCAGGCGGCTTCGGTGTGACGGGGGGACAGATGTGGCGGATTGAATTCAACGACGTTTGCGATCAGATCGTCGAGCGTATGGACGGTGCGCTGGGCTGCGCGCTGGTCGACCTTGCAACCGGCCTGCCGCTGGCGCTTTGCGCCCGGTCCGATTCGCTGGTCACGACCACGGCGCTGGAGATGATTTCCGCCGCTGCCGTGTCATGTTTCACAGGCAGTGCCGGGGGGCGCCCCGGTGCGGACTCCGCCGATGAATCCGGCATGGATCGGGAGAAGGCTCCGCAGCGTATCCAGGTCACCACGGAACTCACCTACAACTTCATGGCATTGGTACCCGGCGAAGACAAGGTGCTGCTGGTGCTGATCACCAACCGCGGCGACTCGAACCTGGGGCTGGGCTGGATGGCGGTGCGCCTGGCCCTGGAATACCTGGGCGACGTGCGCGACGACCGCGCGGCGGACCAGTCGTAACCGCAAGCCTGACGGGGCTGCGCCCCAGCCCACGGGGTTACGCCCCAGCCCACGGGGTTACGCCCCAGCCCACGGGGCTACGCCCCAACCCAAGGGGCTACGCCCGAACCCAAGGGGCTACGCCCCAACCCAAGGGGCTACGCCCCAACCCGACGGGACAACGGTGAGCGGAGGGAAGTTGACTCGTTTGACAGCCTTGTCCGCGAACACGGCGCATGGACGCTCGTGCTCCGCAATCAGTTCGGGCTGCCGCCGATCGTCACTCCTTGCTGTTCTTGGCTGACCAACGCCACGATTTCTTGCCGTCCGAGTCAGGCGATTCCGGTTTGGCGGCTTCCGCCGTCTCGACGGCTTCGGATGGGGATTGCGCTGATTTGGCAGCGCCCGTGTTGCGCCGCCGCCTGGCCAGCGGATTGGGCAGGGGTTCCGGGGTGGCCTCTTCGGTTGGCGGCGGCACCGGCTTGGGGTCCAGCGCCGCTTCCGACGGCGGCTCCGGCGCGGGAGGCGCCGTATCGGGAGCGGTGTGTTCGCCGTGAACGCGGGGTGCAACGCCCAGTGATTCCGCGAGCAGGTCCTGTGCCTGGTGAACGGCCATCCAGCCCAGACCCAGGGTCAGGGTCTTGTCGGTGCAGAGCACCAGAACGGCATCGTCGCTGCCCGGGATTGCGGCCATGAACTGGTAGTTGTGTGCATTGGTGACCTGCACCTCACGCACGAAACCTCGCGTCGTGATCAAACCCGTCGCCAGCGATTGAACGAATTGGTCAACGTACCTGCCCCGAAACAGTTCCTTGCCGGTGCCAAGCGCGGCGTCCATGTCGGTTGCCTGAAGGGGGGAGCCGGGGCGGCTGGCCGAGGCCAGGGTTTGGTCCGTGTGGAGGTCGAACACCAGGCAGTTCAGAACCGCCTCGTTCTCCGTGATGACACGGTCGCAGATTTCCTGAAGATTCATTCCCTTTCCCGGTAGTGCCGCAGCCGTCGTCGCCCCTTTGCCGTGAAACCGCCGGGGCGTTTGCGCGCCGCGGTCAAGGCTTTACCGGATGTTGCATCCCCCATGGAAGTCGGGTCAAGTATGAAGCGGCGGCAGCTTTGGGATGAATCGGTTCGTCGATAGCCGGGAGACCGGTGAAACCGATTGAACGATTGTTTTCCCGGAGACACCGGGAGCTGGCCGTGAGCGTCTCAACGAGGAAACCATGACGCAATTCGATGGGCAAGGGCAGGACGGCCGGCCCGACAGGGACGAGGGCGCGCGACTCGCTCGGCGGACGCGCTACGAACGCCGACTCGCCTCGCAGCTCACCCTGCTTTACCGCCCGGAGGTGGTGCGCGGGCTGACGACGGAGTTGCTCGACCTCGCGCCTTTCCGCGCCGATGGCGAGGCTGCCGCCCCCAATGACTGCATGCTGATCGTCTATGCCGACACCATCGTCACGGAGGGCGAACCGCCGCTGGTGACACTGGGGCGGTTCCTGGACAACCACGTCGGCGACGCATTCGGACGGCTGCACGTTCTGCCGTTCTTTCCGTCGTCCTCGGACGACGGTTTCGCCGTCATCGATTACCGGCGTGTCGACCACCGCCTGGGCGGTTGGGAAGACGTACGCCGGCTGTCCGGGCGTTACGACATCATGTTCGACCTCGTAATCAATCACTGTTCCCGTGAAAGCCTGTGGTTCGCGGATTTCATTGGCGGCCGCGACCCGGGCCGGCATTACTTCATCACGCTGCCGGAGGAATCGGATACCAGCGCCGTGGTCCGGCCCAGAACGACCCCGTTGGTCTCCGCCGTGCATACCTACGGGGGAATCCGTCATGTCTGGAACACTTTCAGCGACGACCAGATCGATCTGGATTTCACCAACCCGGCAGTATTGCGCGAGTTCGTCGACATTCTCTTCTTCTACGTTGCGCGGGGCGCCCGGCTGATCCGGCTGGATGCCATAGCCTTTCTCTGGAAGCGGCTGGGCACGAACTGCATGAGCCTGCCGGAAACCCACGCGGTGGTGAGAGTTCTGCGTCTCCTGCTCGATTACGCGCGCTCGGGTGTACGGCTCATCACGGAGACCAACGTCCCGCACGAGGAGAACCTCAGCTATTTCGGCAGCGGGGACGAGGCGCACATGATCTACCAGTTCAGCCTGTCGCCGTTGCTGCTGTACAGCTATGTGTTCGGCGATTCGAGCTACCTGACGGATTGGGCCGCGCGGCTCGCCCCGCCCCCGGACGGTTCCACCTATGTCAATTTCCTTGCGTCCCACGACGGCATCGGGCTCAGGCCCCTGGAAGGGCTGGTTCCGGAAGGCGAGGTCGCGCGGCTGGTGGACCGGATGCACGAGCGCGGCGGCTTCGTCACCCTGCGCCAGGCGTCTCGCCGGGAGTCGGGAGACGGGCTCAGGCCCTACGAGATCAACATTGCGCCATTCTCCGCTTTTGGCGGACGGGTGGAGGATTTGCCGGCCTACCTGGCGGCACACACCTTGCTGCTGAGTTTTCAGGGCGCCCCGGCCCTGTACATCCACGGCCTGTTGGCGACCCCGAACGACCTCGATCTGGTGGAAGAGACGGGCCGTACCCGGTCGATCAACCGGGGACGGTGGCAATTGAGTGACCTTGAAAAGCGCCTGGCCGACCCCGGCTCCGTGCAGGCCAGGGCGCTCGATCATTTCAAGCGCATCATCGCCTTGCGCAGCGCCCAGGACGCCTTCGGCCCGGCTGCGGCGCAGAAGGTCCTGTCGGGCCCGAACGGTGCATTCGTCATGCGTCGGGAAGGAGAACGCCAGGCGATACTGGTGCTCGCGTCGGTACTCGGGCA
>JAPOON010000752.1 GCA_026713405.1 Gammaproteobacteria bacterium | reverse complement strand
GACCCCTTCGAGTACCTCATGCTGCGTCACAAGGCCGGGCTCTTGAACACGGATTTCAGGAACCCCCTCGGCAAGGTCGCCTACCACGTGGCCTGCCACCAGCGCGTGCAGAACATCGGCATGAAGACCCGGGAGTTCCTGAACCTGATCGACGGCACCGAAGTGGCGGCAATCGAACGTTGCTCGGGCCACGACGGCACCTACGCCGTGAAGGCGGAAACCCATGCCAAGGCCATGAAGATCGCCCGCCCGGTGGTCAACCGGGTCAGGCAGGCGGAACCGGACCGGTTCGGCTCGGACTGCCCCATGGCCGGGCGGCTGATCGCCCATGGCCTTAATGGTCAGGGCGAGACGGGCGAGGCCGAACATCCCATTTCCATGGTACGCGCCGCGTACGGCATCTGAAGCGGGCCCGGCATGGACAAGCTCGACCGGTCAAAGCTCTGGAGCCTGGAGCAGTACGCCACGGAACGGCCCGCGTTCCGCGCGGCGGTCATCGCCCACAAGAAAAACCGGCAGCTGCCGTTGAACGACCACGCAACCCTCTACTTCGAGGATTTCACCACCATGAAGTACCAGGTGCAGGAGATGCTGCGGGTGGAGCGCATCTTCGAGCCGGCTCTGATCGAGGAGGAGATCGAAGCCTACAACCCCCTCATACCCGACGGCGCCAACTGGAAGGCGACCTTCATGATCGAATATCCGGATGTCGAGGAGCGGCGGCGCGCGCTCGAGGCGCTCAGCGGCGTGGAGCACCGCGTCTGGGTACGCGCCGGCGACCGCCCCCGCATATTCTGCAACGCCAACGAGGACCTCGAGAGGTCCACCGACGAAAAGACCGCCGCCGTGCATTTCATGCGCTTCGAACTCGATGCGGCATGCATCGCATCCCTCAAGTCCGGCGCGCCCCTGACATTCGGCATCGACCACGAGCGGATGCGTTGCGAGGTGACAGTTGAGGGCGAACCACGTCCCGCCCTGCTCGCCGATCTCGACTGACCCGCCCGCCATTACCCGGTGTCCCGGAGGCACTGGCAGCCTCCGCAGCACCGACGCCGCCCGAGGCGGGTCACTTGAACGCGCCTGCAAAGACGCTTACTTTGGCTGGATGTCATCAAGCCAACCCAGCCGGCCGTTTGCGAAGCGCCGCGAGAGCGTCGCCTGCACGGGGCGCACGGGCCTCGCCCGCAAGTGATCAGGCAGTATCTCAGCGCCCTTCTGGTGCTGGCCGCGGGCATAGCCCTGGCAGTCATGATCGTGGCGGCCGGGCCCGAACTGCAGCAGAGCGCCGCGGCGCCGAAAGTTCCCGTGGTGTACGCCGAGCCGGCCCTGCCCAGGTGGGTGCAGATGACCGTCGACGCACACGGTGAAGTGCTGCCGAAGACAGAAAGCAACCTGGTATCGGAAGTCGCGGGAAGGGTGGTCGCCGTGGCGCCCGGCATGGTTACCGGAGGCTTTTTCGCCAGGGGCGATGTGCTGGTGGAGGTGGAACGGGTCGACTACGAGGTCGCCCTCGAACAGTCCCGGGCACACCTGGCCTCCGCCCGGAGCGAACTCGACAACGCCGGGAAGGATCATCGCAGGGCGGAGGAACTCGCCAAGACCCAGTCCGTGAGCGAGTCCAGAAGAGACGACGCCCTCAACCGGCTCACCATCGCCCGCGCCTCGCTGCGCGCGGCCGAGGCCAGCCTGGCCCGGGCCGAACGCGACCTCGCGCGCACCCGCCTGACGGCGCCCTACGATGGCCGCGTGCGCACCGAGCGGGTCGACGTGGGCCAGTTCGTGAACCGGGGGGAGGCGATCGCCACCCTTTACTCCATCGACTACGCCGAAGTCCGCCTGCCCGTGCGCGATGTCGACCTCGCCTTTCTGCCACTGTCGCTGGCGCGCACGGAGGACGGCACGCCCATGCCGAAAGTGATCCTGCGCGCCGAGTTCGCCGGCGCCGAACACGCCTGGGAGGCCCATGTGGTGCGTACGGAAGGTGAACTCGACCCACGTACGCGCATGGTCAACGTCATCGCCCAGGTACCGTCGCCGTACGAACCGGCAGGCAACGCACCGCCGTTGACCGTGGGCCTGTTCGTGGAAGCGGAAATCTTCGGCGTCTGGGTCGAAAACGTCATCGTCGTTCCACGCACCGCGCTGCAGGAAGGGGACCGGGTCTATGTGGTGGCCGAGGACGGCCGCCTGTCGTTCCGTGGCGTCGATGTCCTGCGCACGACCGGCGAATCGGTCTATATCCGGGGCGGCGTGGAAACCGGCGAGATGATCTGCCTCTCCACACTGGCCAACGCCATCGAAGGGCAGCGCGTGCGGCCCATCGCCCTGGAAACCACCTGAGGCAACGGTCTGGTCTGACCGGCGCCTTCGCCGCAAGACAGGTCGCGGAGTGACCGCCCGGGACTGCCGACAAGCCGACTTCGTCGTCTATACTTGACCGCTGATCGCGGGCAGGAATCGCCGAGGCCGTTCGTGCCGGGCGCCAGCCCGAACAGGGAGGATACAAAGATGTCGGAATCCGATGGGCCGGGCGATGCAGGACAGCAGCCGCGCTGGCGCGGCATCCTGCAGCTGGCAGTCATCGTCGCGGCGATTCTGGCGGCAATCTTCTTCGCCCGCGCACCCAGCCGCGAATTCCTCGAGATCGATCCGAATCTGGCCCAGGCCCGCGTCGAGCCCACCGCGGCGGTCATCGAGCCGGTCGCGACCCGGGCATCCCACAAGGTGGTGCTGACCGGCACGGTGAGCACGCTCGGCAACGTGGCGGTGATTCCGGAGGTATCCGGCGAAGTGGTCTGGGTGTCGGAAAATTTCCGCAGCGGCACCGAATTCCGCGCCAACGAAACGCTCGCGAGAGTCGACGCGCGCGAATTCGAACTGATCGTGGCGAACGCGAAACTCAAGCTGGTTGCCGCACAGGAAAACCTGAAGCAGCGGCTGGACGAGGCAGCGCGGGCTCCGCAGTTCATGGCGAAGTTTCCCGGTGGGCACCTGAACCCCTGGCTCGCCACCGAAGGTACTATCGAGGAAGCCGAGGCACTGGTGGAAATCGCCCGCAACAAGATCGCGCTGGCAGAGATCGCTCTGGACGAGACGAGAATCCGGATGCCGTTCGACGGATACGTGCGCACCACCGCCTTGTCCCCCGGGCAGGTGGTGGAGCGGGTGGTCACGAACGTCGGTGAAGTCTATGCGAAGCATCAGTTGCGGGTGCGCGCCCGAATCTCGGCCTTCGACCTGAATTCACTGCAACCGGTTGTCGGCAAGAGGGCCGTCGCGGTCGCCGACGGCCGGTCCTACGAGACTGTGGTCGAACGGGTCTCGAAGGAGGTCGATATCGAGACGCGCCTGGCAAGCCTGTACCTCGAGGTGCTCGACCAGGAGAACGCCGCAATACTGCCGCCGCCCGGCACCTTTGCGGACGTGACCGTGGAAGGGCCGATGCAGGACGACGTGTTCGTGCTGCCCGAATCCGCGCTGCAGATCAACAGCAGCGTCTGGCTGGTCGATGACGGCACCCTCACCGCACACACCCCCGCTTCGGTGGGCTACAGCGACGGGGGCTGGCTGGTCCGGGCGTTCGACACCCGTGACGGAATCGTGGTGGGCCGCGTCCCGGGCGCGCGCGCAGGCCTGGGCGTGAACGCCGTACCCGCGGGAGCGGCGCAATAGGCACCCGGGCAGCCGCCGCACCGCGCAGGCAGGGAATCCGCCATGGCTGAATCTGCAAGCATCGGTGTTCCGGAAGCGGGCGCGAACCGGGGCGTCATCGCCTACTTCGCCCGCAATCCCGTCGCCGCCAACGTACTGCTGTTCCTGCTGTTTGTCGGCGGGCTGATCGCCTCCGACCTGATCACCCTCGAAACCTTCCCCGAGTACGACCCGCGCATCGTCCGCATCGAAGTCCCTTACCCGGCCGCGACCCCCGCGGAAGTCGAGGAAGACATCGTCAAGCGCATCGAGGAAAGCCTGGTGGGCACCATCGGCGTCGCCCGCACCGTCTCCAGTTCCCGGGAGGAACTGGCCGTCGTCGACGTGGAAATGGAACCCTTCGCCGACGACATCGACACCCTGAATTTCGTGCGCACGGCCATCGATCGCATCGAGGATTTCCCGCCGCTCAATGCCGACGAGCCGGAAGTCACCAAGGTCGAGGTCAGCCGCAACGTGCTGACCGTCGCCGTGAGTTCCGGGGCACTGGACCCTTACGGGCTGCGCCATGAAGCGGAGTCGCTGCGGGACCGGCTGCTGCTGCTGCCGAGCATATCCATCATCGAACTGTTCGGAACGAAGGACCAGGAGATTCAGATCGAGCTCAGCGAGGAGACGCTGCGCCAGTACGGCATCACCCTGGACCACGTGGTCAGCGCCATCCGGCGCACCTCGGTGAACGTCACCGGGGGCGAACTGCGCACCGGGTCGGGCGACATCATCATGAGCACCCTGGCGAAACGCGACTACGCCGACCAGTTCGCCGATGTGGTGGTCATCGCCCGGGCGGACGGGTCGCTGGTTCGCCTCGGCGACATCGCCCGGCTGCACGACAGCCTGCTGGAACACGACACCGTCACCACCGTCAACGGCGTCCCCACCATATTTCTCCAGGTCAAGGTCTCCGCCGATACCTCCCCCCAGGAAGCCAGCGCCCAGGTGCGCGACTACCTGGCGGGCTTCGAGGCCGCCGAAACCGTAGGGGTGGCCATCTGGGAAGACGAGACCTGGGCGGTCGAGGACCGCATGTACCTGATCATCAAGAACGGGATATTCGGCCTGATCCTGGTGTTCGCCGCCCTCATGCTGCTGTTCGACCTGCGCATCGCGACCTGGGTGGCGCTCGGAGTGCCCGTGGTGTTCGTGGCCTCGCTGATCGTCTTTCCCTTCATCGGCCTCACCCTGAACGTCATCACGCTGTTCGCGTTCTTCATACTGATCGGCATCGTCGTGGACGACGCGATCGTGGTGGGCGAGAACATCGCCACCCACCGGGACCGGGGCGCAACGGGTGCCGAGGGCGCCATCGCCGGCACCCGGGAAGTCATCGCTCCCATTGCGGTCGGCGCCTTCACCACCATGGCGGCATTCGCCGCGCTGCTGCCGCTCGACGGGGTGATCGGGCAGATGTTTGCCGTTATCCCGATCGTGGTCGTGGTCGTGCTGCTGCTGTCGCTGTTCGAAGCGGCCATCGTCCTGCCCGGCCACCTGGCCAGATCCGGGCGCTGGAGCGCCTGGCCCCTTGCGGCGATTCAACAGCGGTGCCACGCCGCCGTCCAGGCGGTCATCGAAGCCAGGATCGTTCCCCTGATCTCCTGGTCGGTGCGGCGCCTGCAGTGGCCGCCGGTCATCGTCGCGGGCAGCGTTCTGGTTGCCGCCTGCCTGCTCGTGTTCGGCATTGTCCATTTCGACCCGAGCCTGCAGGTGGTGGACGAGAAGAACGTGCAGGTCGACCTGGTGCTGCCCAGGGACGCGCGGCCCGAAGACCTGCAGGCCGCCACGGAACATGCGGTCGCTGCAGCGGCGCAGGTGAACAGCGAACTCGGCGGCCGGGCGGTCGATGCGACGGCCGTGGCCATCGGCCGTCACTTCCCCATGGAAACCTACCGGGGCGCCGATGCGGGCCGGTACCGGGGCAACCTCGCCTCGGTACAGCTGCGGCTCAATCCACCGGACGTGCGCGGCGTGACCATCGAAGAACTGCAGCACCGCTGGCGCCTTTCCCTGGCCGACATGCCGGGCGTGGAGTCGGTGAACTTCCCCACCCGGCAGACGCAGACATCGAACACGCTGTCGTATGCGCTGATTCATCCGGACCCCGACGTTCTCGCCGATGCCGCCGGGGAACTGCGCGAGGCACTCACCAGGCTTGACGGGGTTGGCCGGGTCAACGACTCGATCGAGCGGGGCAAGCGCCGCTTCGACGTGCGCCTGAACGCCGCCGGTCACGCGGCCGGCCTGAGCGCGGCATCGGTTGCCACCCAGTTGCGCAACGGCTTCTACGGCGCCGAGGCACAACGCATCCAGCGGGGCCGGGAAGAGGTTCTGGTGATGGTGCGCTACCCCCAGGACCGGCGCACCAGCTATGCGGAGCTGCTGAACGAGCGCATCAACCTGCCGGCCAGCCGGGAACAGGTTCCGCTGTACACGGTGGCCGAGATCACGGAAACCCGCGGCATCGCAAACCGGCTGCGCATCGACGGGCGCAGCGCCGCGGTGGTCACCGCCGGCTACGATGCCACGCGGCTGTTCACCGACGACCTTGCCGATGACGTGGAGACGCGGATACTCCCCGGCCTGGAGAGCCGCTACCCCGACATGCAGATCCGCAAGCACGGGGCGAACCGGGACATGCAGCGCCTCACGGACATCCTGGCGCTCTCGGTACCCATTGCGCTCCTGGTCATGTACTGCCTGATCGCCTCCTTCCTGCGCAGTTTCGTCCAGCCGCTTCTGGCCCTGGCGGGCATTCCCATGGCGTTCGTGGGCGCGGTGCTGGGCCACCTGGTGCTGGGTTACGGGTTCAGCAACACGTCGGTATTCGGCCTGATCGCGGTCTCCGGCGTCATCGTCAACGATACGATCCTGCTGATGTACCGGTACAACCAGATGGTCCGGGATTCGGACATACCGGAGATCGCGGCCATTTCCGCGGCCACCCGGCAGCGCGCCCGGGCGATCCTGCTCACCAGCGTGACCACCCTGCTCGGCCTGCTGCCCATCCTGTTCAGCGGCGACGAGGCCATCCAGTTCCTGATTCCCCTGGTGGTGAGCATCGCCTTCGGCCTGGTGTTCGCCGGTATCGGCCTGCTGTTCTTCCTGCCGTCGGTCATCATGATGGTGGAGCTGGCGAAGGGGCGGCTCAGCCGCCGGCAGTTCGCAGGCTGACGTTCGGTGCGGTTTGGCGACGCCCGATGAGCGAAACGAACAATCCGAGCGCCTCCGCAAAGGGGCCGCCGTCGTTGATCGAGTACTTCGCGCGCAACCACATCGCCGTGTACCTGATCACCTTCCTGCTGCTGGTGCTTGGTATCGTCGCAATCTTCAACAGCACCATCGAACGCTATCCGGAACTCGACCTGCGAACCATTGCGGTGAACGTGCCCTACGACGGCGCGACGCCGCGGGAAGTCGAAGAGGACATCATCCGCCGCATCGAGGAGAGCATCGCCGGCCTCGACGGGGTGGACAGGATCACCTCCAATGCCTGGGAGGGCCGCGCCGAGGTTCTCATCGAACTGAAGCAGTGGGTCGACTCCGTCTCGAGGCTGGAGACCGTGCGAACCGCCGTGGAACGCATCGAGGACTTTCCTCCCCCGAACGCCGACCCGCCGGAAGTGGTTCGCAAGGAGATCGTCAGGGAAGTGGTGTCGCTTGCCGTCACTTCGCCGACGGCCGGCGAGAACGAACTCCGGCGCACGGCGGAAGACCTGCGCGAACAGCTCCTGCTGCTGCCCAACGTGGGCATTGTCGAACTCATCGGCGCCCGGGAACGGGAAATACAGATCGACATCGACGAGTCGAAGCTGCGCCGGCACCACCTGACCATTGCCGAAGTCGTGGCCCTGGTTCGACTGGCCTCGGTGAACGTGACCGGCGGCAGCATCCGCACGGAATCCGGGACCATCGTCATGAGCATGATGGACAAACGCCTCCGGGGGGAGGAGTTCCGCGACATCGTCATTCTCAGCCGGCCCGACGGCGCCATCGTCCGGCTCGGCGACATTGCCACCGTCCGCGACGGGTTCATCGACGACCCGCTCATCAATACCGTCAACGGTGTGCCCGCGGTCTTCGTGCATGTCCAGGCGCCTCCCCGGGCGGACCCGGACGATGTCATCGCCGAGGTCGAGCGGTTCCTGCCCACCTACACCGCGCCCCCGGGAACCGCCATCGAGCTGTGGCTGGACGAAACCTACAAGATCAAGAAGCCGCTGCAGTCCGTCGCCAACAACGGCATGATCAGCGCCGCGCTGGTCTTCATCCTGCTGATCCTCCTGTTCGACCTGCGCGTCGGGGTGTGGATCGGCATCGGCATTCCCACCGCGATCATCGGTTCCTTCATTCTCCTGTACCTGCTCGGCATATCGATCAGCTGGTTCATCGTCTGGGGCATCGCCATGATCATCGGCATCGTGGTCGACGATGCCATTGTGGTGGGCGAGAACATCGCCCGCCTGCGCGCGCTCGGCGTTCCGGCCGTAGAAGCGTCGATCCGAGGCGCCCGGGAAGTCATGGCGCCGGTCCTGGTCGGCGTGCTGACGACCATGGTCGCGTTCTCCGTGCTGCTGCCGCTCGACGGCAACCTGGGGCAGATGTTCAGCTACACCGGCATCGGCGTACTCGCCGTACTGCTGCTTTCGCTGATCGACTGCTTCCTGCTGCTGCCCGCGCACCTGTCCGGCGGGCGCGACCTGAGCCGCTGGCCGCTGACCGTGATACAGGCCAGGGCGGGCGGCGCCTTTCAGGGATTCATCGACCGGCGGCTGATGCCGGGCATCGCCTTCTCGGTGCGCCGGCCGCTGGTGGCGGTCGCAGGCGTTGCCCTGCTGGTCCTTGCCGCCGTCAGCCTGTTTACGGGCAATGCCGTGCGCTACAACGCCGCGGACAACCGGCTCGACGAGCAGAAGCTGCAGGCCGACCTGACCATGGCGGCGGGTTCCACCTTCGGCGACACGGTGCGCGCTGTCGAGCAGATCGTCCAGGCCGCCTGGGCGGCCAATCGCGAAGCGGGCAGGACGGGGGTCAACGCCATCAACGTGATCGTCGGCCAGCACAAGGGCGTCGAAACCATGCTGGGCGCGGAAGTCCCCGACCCGGCGCCCCACCTGGCAACCGTCCAGTTGCGCCTGAACCTGCCCCCGGAACGGGCCATCACCACCGACGAGATCAAGCAGCTCTGGATCGACAATATCGGTGTCGTGCGCGGATCGGACAAGCTGGCATTCCCCACGACCCGCACGGCCACCGCCTCCAGTCTCGGCTACGCGCTGCTGCACCCCGATGACGACACCGTGGTCGCCGCGGCAAGCGCGCTGAAGGAGCGGATGAAGAACCACCCCTTCATCTATCAGATCGACGACACGCTGGAGCAGGGCAACGTCCGCTACGAGGTTCACCTGACGGACGCCGGACGTTCTTCGGGCCTGACCGCCATAGCGCTGGCGAGGCAACTGCGCAACCGCTTCTACGGGGCGGAAGTGGACCGGGTGGTGCGGCACAAGGAAGAAATCGAGGTCATGGCGCGCTACCCCGTCGAA
Source organism: Gammaproteobacteria bacterium (assembly GCA_026713405.1). The sequence continues at coordinate 4,495 of JAPOON010000752.1, read as the reverse complement.
AAGCGCGCGCGAACCAGCGATCTTCACGATGAACTCATCGGCCTGCCGAACGGCGACGTGGCGGCCTTTTCCAGTATCGCCGAGATCGCCCAGACCCAGGACCTCAAGCAGCGCCAGCGCATCGACGGCTTGCCCGCGGCCTCGGTGAACGCCTTCTACAACGTGGCGATGACCAGTTCCAGGGAACTCGGCGGGCTCATCGAGGGAAGCTGGTTGCCGGAACTCAGGCAGAAGTACCCGGGGCTTTCGATACTGCCTGACGGTACCAGGCGCGACACGGCCAAGGTGGGGAGGAGCCTCGGCATCTATTTCCCGGCAGCCGTCCTCCTGATCTTCGTACTCGTCGCCATCCAGCTGCGCAGCATCCTGCAGCCGTTCTACGTGCTGCTCGGCATTCCGCTGGCGTTCGCCGGGTCGATCTACCTGCACTGGGTGCTGGGTTACGACCTGACGCTCTCTTCCATTTTCGGGCTGATCGCGGTCACGGGCGTGGTCATCAACGACTCGCTGGTGCTGCTCGACCGGTACAACCGGATTCGCCGGGATGAACCGCGTTTGTCCGTGAGCGATGCGGTCATGCAGGCAACGCAGCTGCGCGCGCGGCCCATCGTGCTCACGACGGTAACCACTGTCGTCGGCCTCGCGCCCCTGCTCTACGACAAGTCGGAGATCCTGAGGTTTCTCATCCCCCTGGTGGTCAGCCTGGCCGGGGGCCTGATCTTCGCGAGTTTCGGAATCCTGCTGCTGCTGCCCGCCATCCTGGTCCTGGTCGAGCGGCTGCGGGCCATGCTGCCGGGCCAGGCCGGCCAACCCGCCAGCGCGGCCTCCCCATGAAAAAAATGATCGCCTGGTTTGCCACCAATCACGTGGCGGCGAATCTGGTGATGGGGTTCGCGGTGTTCGCGGGCCTCGCCTCGCTCAGCCGCATTCCGGTCAAGCTCTATCCCGATGTCGACCTGCCCCTGATCATCGTCACGGTGCCTTACCTCGGAGCCGCTCCGGAGGAAGTCGAATCGGGCGTCTGCACCCGCATCGAGGAAAGCCTGGAGGGCATCACCGGCATCCGGGAAGTGCGCTCCATCTCGGCGGAAGGGAAGTGCACGGTCCAGGTCGAGCTGTTCTTCGACACGGACCGGATGCAGACCCTCGGCGAGGTGGAGAACCAGGTCTACGCCATCGAGACCTTCCCCGATGAGGCGGAACGGCCCATCATTCAGGTGGCCGCCGCCGAGAACGTGGTCATCGAGGTGGCCGTCACCGGGCCGACGGACGAACGTTCCCTCAAGGAAATGGGCCGCCGGGTGCGCGACGACATCCTCAGGCTGCCCGGCATCACCCAGGCCATGATCGCCAACGAACGGCCCTACGAGATCTCGGTGGAGGTCTCCGAAGTATCCCTTTCGCGCAACAACCTGACCTTCGACGAAGTGGCGGACGCCCTGCGCAAACGCTCGCTGGACCTGCCCGGGGGCTCGGTCAAGACCGACCAGGGCGAGATCCTGCTGCGCACCGCCGGGCAGGCCTATTGGGGGCATGAACTGGAAAAGCTGACCGTCACCACGCGCAGCGACGGCACGCGGGTCATGCTGAGCGATGTGGCGCGCGTGGTCGACGGCTTCGAGGATACCGGCCAGGGGTTGACCTTCGACGGCAGGCCCGCCGCCCTGGTGCAGGTATTCCGGGTCGGCAACCAGGATGTGCGCAGCGTGGCCGGGACGGTGCGCCGCTACGTGGCAGAAGCCGCATCCGACTATCCCGAAGGCGTCGACCTGACGGTGTGGAGAGATACATCCGTCACCCTGGCCTTCCGCCTGCAGGCGCTGGTGGACAGCGGCGTCCAGGGGCTGCTGTTCGTGCTGATCCTGCTGGCGCTGTTCCTCCGGCCACACCTCGCGCTGTGGGTGGCGGCCGGGATTCCCATCGCCTTCCTGGGCGCCATCTTCCTGATCTACTGGTTCGGTTTTTCCATCGACGCCCTGTCCGTCATGGGCTTCATCCTGGCACTGGGCATGCTCGTCGACGATGCGGTGGTGGTCGGCGAAAACGTCTATTCCGCCCAGGAGCGGGGCGGGGGCAAGCTCGCCGGCGCCATAAAGGGCGCCCAGGAAGTCCTGGTACCCGTCACCTTCGGCGTGATCACCACCACGGTGGCCTTCCTGCCCCTGCTGTTCGCGGTGGGCACCATCGGCCAAGCCTACGGGTTCATGGCCGTGGTGGTCATCTGCTGCCTGATTTTCTCCCTCATCGAGTGCCAGATGGTGCTGCCCGCGCACCTCGGTCACGGCAGCGGGCGCCTGCCCCTCGGCGACTTCGGCCTGACACTGCTGGCGACCGGCGTGGTCGCGGCGCTGGCGCTCACGCCGGACCTGCGTACCGGCAGCGCGGTGGCCGTGGTCGTGGTCGCTGCCGTATGCGCGGCCCACATTTCCGGACTGCTGAGCAAGGCCGCGGGCGGATTCGCCCGCACCCAGGTGCTGTTCGAGTCCGGCCTGTCATGGCTGATCCACAATCCGTTCCGCCGGCTCGCCGACACCGCCTTCCGGCAGCGATACGTGACCCTGGCCGTTGCCCTCGGGATGCTCGCGTCCGCCTTCGCCCTGCTCGCCGGCGGCCATCTGCCGTTTTCCGTCAGAACGCCGCAGACCGGCGACAGCGTGGTCGCCAGGCTGACGATGCCGATGGGGGTCTCCGAGCGGGCCATGGAGCAGGCCCTCGGCCAGTTGTCGGAAGCGGCAGGCGAACTGCGCCGGCAGCTCGATCAGGAATACGAAGAACCGGTGGTGCTGCACGTTCTCGAGTCCAGGGGCGGGCAGTTCGCCGCGGCGGCGGGCCTCGGTTACCGGGTCGACGATGTAGGGACGCACCTTGGCGAGGTCACCATGCAACTGGCGCCCGGCGAGCAGCGTGCGATCACCACCGATGCGGTCGCCGCCCGGTGGCGCGACGCGGTCGGCCCCATCGTCGATGCGGTGGAACTGGCTTTCATCACCGACCGGGTCCCGGGCGCCCCGGACATCGACATCCGCATCGGCGGCAACGACCGGGACGAAATGCTCGTGGTCGCGGCGGCCATTCGCCGGCAACTGGCCGAGTTTCCCGGTGTCTACGAAGTCACCGACTCGCTGACTTCCGGCAAGCCGGAAGTGAAACTGTCGGTGACGCCCGCTGGTGAGGCCCTGGGCATCACGCTGGCCGACCTTGGGCGCCAGGTGCGCCAGGCGTTCTACGGCGAGGAGGCGCAGCGGATTCAGCGCGGCCGGGACGACATCCGCATCATGGTGCGCTACACCGAAGAGGAGCGCCGTTCCCTGGAATCACTCTACGGCCTGCGCATCCGCACGCCGGACGGCGGCGAAGTGCCGTTTGCAACCGTTGCCGACGTGGAATCCGGGCGCGGTTTCCCGGTGATCGAGCGCACCAACGGCAGGCGCTTTGCCTGGATCACCGCCGAGGTCGACCCCGCCGTCACTTCCGCCGCCGCCGTGCTCGCCCAGCTCGATTCCGGGTTCCTGCAACGCACGGTCGCCCCCTATCCGGACGTCTCCTACTGGTTCAAGAGCGCCGAGGAGCAAACGGAACTCGCCGGAACCCTGGGGCCGCTGTTCCTGTTCGTATTGCTGGCCATCTACGCGCTGCTGGCCATGCCGCTGGGCTCGTACACGCAACCGCTGATCATCATGTCGGTGCTGCCGTTCGCCCTGGTGGGCGCCGTCTGGGGGCACGCCCTGATGAAGCCGTTGGGCATAATCCACGGCCTGTCCGTTTCGTCGCTGTTCGGCGTCGTGGCGGCATCCGGGGTCGTCGTCAATTCCACCCTGGTGCTGATTCACGGCGTCAATCGTTTCCAGGCCCGGGGCGATTCGCTGTTCGATGCCCTGATCAACTCCGCGGTCACCCGCTTCCGCCCCATCCTGATCACCACGGCCACCACGTTCGCGGGCCTGACCCCGCTGATGCTGAACGACAGCACCCAGGCTCAGCTGCTCGTGCCCATGGCCATCGCGCTGGCCTTCGGCATCCTGGTTTCCGCGCCGGCCGCCCTGCTGCTGGTGCCGGCGTTCTGGCTCGTGGCCGACGACATCGGCAGCGGCGCCAGGCGCGTCTCGAGCCTGGTTGGCGGCGTCATCGGCGGGGCACCGCGCCTGGTCACCTGGATGTCGCGCCACCCCTACGTGGCGGAAAGCCTGCGCAGCCGGGAGTTCAGGGACCTGGAACTGCCCGCCGATCTCGACCTCGACCCGGAATCGGCCAGGATCGCCCAACAGGGACTGGTGCGCCTGTACTACGAGAAGGAATTCGATGCCGGGGCCATGGGCAACGAGTTCAGCGAGATTGCCGCCAGGACCGAAGCCAGCGACGCGCTCGTTGGCGAAGCCCGCACCTGGGCCGAACAGCGCACGATCCAGCTCGGCGTGCACATGGCCCGTGGCGCCATGGCGCCGGTCGATGCGACACGCCCGATCTCCAACATCCTGGACACCTGCCTGGCAGCGCT
>JAPOON010000751.1 GCA_026713405.1 Gammaproteobacteria bacterium | reverse complement strand
GACATGGCCGGGGCCATGCCGGCGGCGAAAATTCCGGCAATCAGGAGGGCGGCAAACTTCTGCATGGGGAGGACTCCAAGTGGGTGTCGTTACGAAATCGTAGCGCGCGGTTGTCAATAAATTGATTCACGCCGGGGCGCTGCTTGGACAGGAGCACGACCTTACAGCAACCCCAGCCGATACAGCTCGTGCGCCAGTGCATCGGGCAGGTTCTGATCGACGATCGCGGCACGGTCGGGCGGGGCCTGGCCCGCATCGAGATACCGCCAGCCCTGGAAGGCCCGCTGCCGGCGAGGTTCGGTCGCGACGAGGTCGGGATGGAACACCAGTTCCACACCCTGAATGCCTCTGGCGTTGGTGGCACTGGCGATGTCCAGCAAACGTTGTCGAACGGAGATGTACCCCCGGATGATCCAGTAGATGGAGCCGCCCGCCAGAAGTTCATCGGCGCGGGCGGGGCGGTTCCGGGTGAAGTGGGCCAAGCGCCCCTGTCCATTGGCCCCCGCACGCAGCCGGCGCTGCTGGGCCCGACGAAGTGCTGCCGGCGATTCGATCCCCTGGGCAATCTTGACGAGGTGCAGCGTCGGTCGAGCGTTCATCCTGGCACGCTCGCAGGACGGATCGCACCCGAGCGCGCCGGGCCTGTGGGGTCTCCGGGTACCGCGCCCGCGGACGCTAAGCGAGTGCGGGCGCCTCCACGCCCGACAGCGCCGTAACCCGCCCCCGCCGGCGTCGCGCCAGCGTCCACGCCCGCGATCGCGAATTGCCGCCTGGGCAGGCGCCCCCTGACCCATCGCGTCGAGGCAATCGGTACCAAAGGGATGAATGCGCCGTCCGCCTTCGACCAGGAAGCCGAGTACGTCATGGGCACGCTGCCGAGGTCACGCTGAGCCTGGTGCTCCGGGCCGGCGAGTATGGCAGCGACGGGTCGAGCGATGAGGTTGGTTTACGATCGAGCCGCCATGGAGCCGTTGTCGCCGCCTCTGTCCCGGATCAAGCTTGCACACCACGATGGTATTGCTAACGGTTCCGGAACACGGTTGCATCTTGGGGATTTGCCGGCCCGGCCGATGGCTCGCCTCGCTCGTGTCGAAGAGCCCTCGATCCAACGGATTTCGCATGGCGTAGACGGAAATTCCGATCACGCGCAGATCCCTGCTGTGACGCGCCGACCAGGGAACAAGGGAGCTGATCGTTGAGGGGGACACCGTGTTAAGAGCTTTCTTTCAGACCGGGCGCGCAATGACCTTGCCCTTGCTGCTGCTTGCTCATCCCGCACTTTCCGTGGCAGAGGACGACGAAGCCTTCGAGGCCGATCCTGCCCTTCAGCACTTGGAAGAACTCGTCGTGACGGGATCGCGCATTCGGCGGCCCGATCTGACCAGTGCCAGCCCATTGGTCCGGGCCGAGGCTGAGGATCTCTTGTCCCAAGGGACCGTCCGGGTGGAGGACACGCTGCGGAACCTTCCGCAGGTATTTACGAACCAGAATGCCGGCCAGTCGTACAGCGCCACCGGCACAGCCACCGTGAATCTGCGCGGCCTGGGCGCGAAGCGAACGCTGGTGTTGGTCAACGGCCGACGGCTCCCGGCCGGGTCGCCGATCCAGGGCGGCGTCGGGGCCGACATCAACCAGATTCCCGGCGCTCTAATCGCGTCTATCGACGTGCTAACCGGAGGCGCCTCCGCCACCTACGGGTCGGACGCCGTCGCCGGCGTCGTGAACTTCCGCCTGATGGACGACTTCGAGGGCGTCAAGCTGCGGTACCAGTGGAGCCAGTATCAGCATGACAACGACCAGGCAAGATTGCAGAGCATCGTCCGGAACGCCGGCTACCAGACTGCCGATGGTCCGGTACGGGACGGCGACATCGCGCATGCCTCACTGATCGCGGGAACAGGTTTCGCCGGCGGCCGGGGCAACATGACCGTCTACGCGACCTATCGCGACATCGAGGCGGTGCTCCAGGGAGATCGCGATTACAGCTCGTGCGCGCTGAGCAACGACCTCACCGAATGTTTCGGTTCGGCTACCCAGCCACAGGGCACCTTTTCGGACTTCGGTCTACTGACGCCGCAAGGTTTGGAGGGCTTCGATTACAAGGTGGAGGGTGACCAGTTCGTCCCCCGAGAAGGCACTACCTTCAACTACGGCCCCCCAAACCACTTCCAGCGCCCTGACAGGCGATGGACAGCCGGCCTGCTGGCCAGCTACGACATCCGCGACAGTGCCCAGGCCTATGCCGAACTCATGTTCATGGACAACCGCTCGCTGGCCCAGATCGCGCCCTCCGGCGCTTTCTTCGTGACCGACACCCTGCGTTGCGGCAATGCGTTCCTGTCCGAGCAGCAGTTTGACCTGCTGTGCGGCCGGTACGGGTTGACGAGAGACGACGAGCAAACGGTTTTCATCGGCCGGCGCAACGTCGAGGGAGGGCCGCGGCAGGATGATCTTCGCCACACGTCGTATCGGGGCGTGTTCGGCCTACGGGGAAACCTGACCGACCTGTGGCAATACGATCTCAACTACCTGCGTGCCAGGGTCGACCTGAGGCGCGAGTTCCTGAACGATCTCTCCATCACCCGGATCAAGCGCGCCCTCGATGCTGTTCAGGATGCCGGAACGGGACAGATCGTGTGCCGTTCGGCGCTAGATGGTTCCGACCCGAACTGCGTGCCGTGGAACATTTTTCGCGAAGGTGCGGTCACGCAGCCGATGCTCGACTACCTGACGTTGCCGTTGTCTGCACGCGGCTCCACCCAGCAGACGATCGTGTCTGGCCATGTCACCGGGAATCTCGGCGATTACGGGATCCGATCACCGTTCGCGAAAGCGAGCCCGGATGTCGTGATCGGCGGCGAGTACCGGAACGAACGGCTGGAGTACCGCCCGGACGGGGCTTTCCGCAGCGGTGACGGCGCCGGGCAGGGCGGCGCCAGCCTGCCGGTCAGTGGAGAGATCGAGGTCAGGGAGTTCTTTGTCGAGGCGGGAATTCCGGTGGTGCAAGACGCGTCGTATGCGGACGAGGTGGTAGTGGACGGCGGCTATCGACATTCTGACTACGACTACGGCAAGCAAACTGACACGTTCGGCATTCGCGCGAGTTGGGCAGTCAATTCCGGGATCCGTCTGCGGGCCAGCGTCCAGCGGGCGATCCGCGCGCCAAACGTGCGGGAGCGCTTCCTGCCGCAAGGCTTCAATCTCTTCGACATGAATGCAGACCCGTGCGGCGGTCCGGTTGTCGATGGAAAGACAGCCGAAGGCCGCACCCTCGAAGAATGCGCCCGCAGCGGCGTAACCGCCGCTCAGTTTGGCCACATCGAGCACTCGCCAGCCAATCAGTACAATTTCTTGCAGGGCGGCAATGCAGACCTGTCGCCCGAGGATTCAGACACCTATGCCTACGGCCTGGTGTGGACACCGTTCTTCGTCAACGACTTGACCTTCAGTCTGGATTACTACTCGATCGAAATCAGGAAAGGCATCAGCACGGTACGGCCAGACTTCATTCTGACTCAATGTCTTGCCGGTGATATGTCACAGTGCGCCAAGGTTAAGCGCGGGCGGAGCGGCGACCTCTGGCTGGGCTCCGACATCGGGAGAAGCGGCCATGTCGTGTCACTGCTGGACAATCTGGCAGTGGAGACAGTGCAGGGGTATGACCTGACGGCAAGCTACAGCCTCGATCTTGACGGTTGGGGCCGTCTCAACTTTAGAGACGTACTTTCCATCACATCCAAGTGGGACCGTCAGGAACTGCTCGGGGCTCCGACCGTGGACTGCGCCGGCAACTGGGGCGCTACGTGCGGCTCGCCGAATCCAGATATCCGAAACAACCTGCGCATTACCTGGCTGACACCCTGGCAGGTCCGGCCCACACTCGGGTGGCGTTATATCAGCCGCATCAAGGACCTGAACTCGGCCGGGATCGATCTCGAGGCGCGGCATTATTTTGACCTATCCGCCGTTTGGGACTTCAACGACTCGGTCAGCCTGCGCGCCGGGATCAACAACCTGTTCGACAAGGCACCGCCCATTGCCGGCAGTGCGGCGGGGCCGTTCAACTTCGGCAACGGCAACACGTTTCCCGGCTTGTATGACGTTCTGGGCCGCTACGCATTCATCGCGTTGAGTATCGAATCCTTCTGATCGGCAACCTGGACGGCCCGCTGCCGCGTCTCCCGAGCGGACGACGCTGGCGGACCGCGCCGCGATAGCACTCGCAACGAAATCGGGATCCGTGCTGATCACGGCACGGAATTTGGTCCACCGGTGAGCAGAAGCACGACCGCCGGAATCAGCGTTCCGTCATGGCCGTGGCCAGGGGACTTGCCGGGGCCCCCCTTCTTGCACAACAACCAGGAGGCAGCGAACCCCGGCGGCGGCTTCCCTCGTACCCATCCTGTCCGAAGGGCGGTGGGCAGGCGCGCTTACGCCCGCAAGCGCTCGTTCTCGGGATCATGCGGAGAATCGGGTATCACCCGGGCCGGATGCCGTCTCCCCAGGACTTCGATCTCCATTTCGGTGCCGACGGCTCCTTGTCCCTGATCCACGTAGCCCAGTGCAAGCGACTTTCCGGTAAAATGCCCGTAGGCGCCCGCCGTCGCGCGCCCGATCATGCTGCCTCCCTGCCACAGCGGTTCGTTGCCAATGGGGTCGGCATCATCGACGTCGCCCACCTCGACCGTGACGAAATGGCGCGGCAAGCCATCCGCCTGCTGGCGAACCAGGGCCTCGCGGCCGATGAAGTCGCCCTTGTCGATGGCGGCAAACCGGCCAAGCCCGGCTTCCAGGATCGTGTACTCGCGCGTGAGATCCTGCGCCCACATGCGGTACGACTTCTCGATCCGGAGCGAATCCATCGCGCGCATGCCGCACTGACCGATCTCGTACTCGGACCCCGCCCGCAGCAGCTCTAGGAAGATATGTCGCTGGTATTCGATCGGGTGGTGGATTTCCCAGCCGAGCTCGCCGACGAAATTGATGCGCATCAGGCGTACGGGCGCGAGCCCAACGTGCGTGTGCTGGCCGGTCAGCCACGGGAAGGCGTTGTTGTCGAGATCGGCTTCCGTGATCTTTGACAGCACCGCGCGCGCATTGGGGCCGGCGATGACCAGGGTGGCATGTGAAGTCGTGAGGTTATCGAGCCGGACACTGCCGTCGGCAGGCAGATTCTTCGCCAGGTAGTCGCCGTCGAAACGTTCGGCCGCGCCGGAACTGACGATGTAAAAGCTCTCGTCGTCGTCCCGCATGATCGTGAACTCGGAGCGCACGCCGCCCCGGGCGGTGAGCGCATGGGACAGATGGATGCGCCCAGCGGCGCGGGGCAGCCGGCGGCACACGAGCCGGTCCAGCCAGGCCTCCGCCCCCGGCCCTGAAATCCGGAACTTCGAGAAGCTCGTAATGTCGATGAGCCCGACATTCTCGCGAACGTTGCGATGTTCCCTGGCCACGTGCGGGAAGTAGTTGGTGCGCCGGAAGCTCCAGACGTCCGCGCGCTCGACGCCGGCCGGCGCGAACCAGTTCGGCCGCTCCCAGCCGTAGCGCTGGCCCCAGACCGCCCCCATGCCGTCGAGCACGTCATGGATCGGGCTGGTTTTGGCCGGGCGCGCGGCCGGGCGCTCTTCATCCGGGTAGTGAATGATGAAAACGTGTTCGTAGGCTTCTTCGTTCTTGGTCTTTACGTACGGTCGGTTGGCATATTCCCCGAAGCGTCGCGGGTCGACATCCATCATGTCGATCGATGGCTGGCCTTCGACAATCCATTCCGCAAGTTGCCAGCCGGCGCCGCCTGCCGCCGTGATCCCGAAGCTGTGACCCTCGTTCAGCCAGACGTTCCGTAGGTCCCACGCCGGACCGACCAGCGGGCTGCCGTCCGGCGTGTACGCAATCGGACCGTTGACAATGTCCTTGATACCGGCGCGCTCAAAGCTCGGCACCCGGTTGATCGCCGCCTCCACGTGCGGCATCAGGCGATCGAGATCACCGGGAAACAGATCGCGCTCGAAACGTTCCGGAACTCCATCCCAGAACCGTGCCGGGGCTCCCTTCTCGTAGGGGCCCAGGATGTATCCCTGGCGCTCCTCGCGCAGGTAGTAGGACGTGTCCGATTCGCGCAGCACGGCCATTTCCGGCAGTCCTTGCGCATGCCGTTCCACGAGCTCCGGCACGGCATCGGTGACGATGTACTGGTGCTCCACCGGGATCGCCGGGATGTAGACCCCGAGCATCCGGCTGGTATGCCAGCTGTAGTTCCCGGTCGCGCACACCACGTGCTCGCAGGTGATGTCGCCCCTGGGGGTCCTGACCAGCCATTCGCCGCTGGATTTCCGTTCAAGCGCGGTGACCGGGGTGTGCTGGTAGATCTCGGCGCCGTGGTTGCGAGCGCCGATCGCGAGTGCCTGAGTGACGTCCGCCGGCGCAATGTGCCCGTCATCGGGATGGTAGAGCGCGCCGACCAGGCCCTCCGTGTTGCACAGCGGCCACAGTGAGGCGACGTCGTCCGGCGTGATGATCTTGAACGGGACCCCGATCGTGTTGGCGGTACCGCAGTACTTGCGGTACTCGTCCATTCGTTCCTCGTTGGTCGCAAGCCGCAGGTTGCCGGTGACGTGAAAGCTCACGTCCTGGCCGGTTTCACCCGGCAGGGTCTTGTAGAGGTCCACCGAGTACTTGTGGAGCTGACCGACGCTGTAGCTCATGTTGAACAGCGGCAAGAGACCGGCGGCATGCCACGTCGAACCGGCGGTCAGTTCCGTGCGTTCGCATAGCACCACCTCCGACCAGCCCTTGCGGGCAAGGTGATAAAGCGTTGATACGCCGACGACGCCGCCGCCAACCACCACCACCCTCGCCGATGTCTTCACGGTCTTCCCCTGTCCCGACGCACGCCCCGACGCACCTTCGCACAGAAGCTACGGCACAACCATCCCCGGATCACCCGAGCGGCACGCGCCCTGTCCGTGGCTGCGGCCGGAGGGCATCCCGGCCAGTGGCCGCTCGATCGTCACTCCGAGGCCGGTCATGTGGGCGGCTCCGGCGCCTGCGCGACGGCGTCCCCAGCCGCCGGCCGGCTCGACCCGGCCGGCGATGGTGATTGCGCGATTCTCACCGGCAAAGGTAGCATTCGTCGCTTGGACCGCTGGCGTTCGGGTCCTCGCTTTCGGCTCCTCCGCCCGGCGACTTTGCAGCCGGGCCCACGGTGCCGCCGCACGTCGCTGGAAAGGGCTCCGATCATGGTGAACTATCAGGACTCGGTCGATCAATCCGACCGCAAGGTACCGATCAATCTGCGGCAGTCTGGCCCGACGCCCGTGGAGTTGCTGATTTCGACGCGTGTGCGGAAGTCCCCCTATTGGCATCTTTCGCATGAGGCCGGCTGCTGGCGAGCCACGGTGTACAACCGGATCTATCACCCGCGCGGGTACATCCGGCCGGAAGATGGCGGCGCCACGGCCGAACACGACGCGCTGGTCAATCATGTGACCCTCTGGAACGTCGCCGTGGAACGCCAGATCCGCGTCGCGGGCCCAGATGCCGAGGCTTTCGTCAACTACGTGATCACACGGGACGCCACCAGGATTCGACCGATGAACGGCAAGTACGTGATCCTGTGCAACGAGAAGGGCGGCATTCTCAACGATCCGGTCCTGCTGCGGCTGTCCGAACACGAGTTCTGGTTCAGCCTGTCGGACTCCGACATCATGTTCTGGCTGCAGGGCGTGAACGTCGGCATGAAGGCCAACGTCGAGATCGATGAAATCGATGTTTGCCCGTTGCAGATCCAGGGGCCGAAGTCGGCCGACCTGATGGCCGACCTGGTAGGTGACGAGGTCCGCAAGTTGCCGTCGTACGGTCTCATGGAGGCCCGCGTCGCCGGGTGCGACGTCGTGGTGTCCCAGACCGGGTTCAGCGGCGAGAAGGGCTACGAATTCTATTTGCGCGACACCACGCTGCATGCCGAGAGACTTTGGGGGGCGATCCAAAAGGCGGGCAAGGCGCACCGCCTCCAGGTCATCGCGCCGGGCCATCAGCGCAGGATCGCCGCGGGCATCCTGTCGTGGGGCCAGGACCTGGATGCCGAGCCCCTGCCATTCCAGTGCAATCTCGGCTACCAGGTGCCCCGCGCCAAGACAGCCGACTACATCGGCAAGGCTCGGCTGGAAGAAGTTCGCTCCCTCGTCGAGGCAGG
>JAPOON010000750.1 GCA_026713405.1 Gammaproteobacteria bacterium | reverse complement strand
CCGGGCTGCCCGGGCTCTTGGTGCACGCCCCCATGAGGAAGCCGCCTTCACCGCCCCCCCCCGCCTCTTCCGCCAGGCCGCGCCCCCTTTCACCCAGGACGCCCATGGAATGCGCTTCATCCACGAACAGGCAGGCGCCGTGGCGTGCCTTGATCTCGACGATCTCCCCAATGGGCGCCCGGTCGCCGAGTACGCCGTACAGCCCTTCGATGACCACCAGCGTACGCCCGGCCTGCTCGCCAAGCCGCCCAAGCCGCTTGTCCAGGCTGGCCGGGTCGTTGTGGCGGAAGGTGAACAATTTCGCCGGAGACAGCCGGCACCCGTCGAACAGGCTCGCGTGGGCGTCGGAATCAAGGAGCACGGCATCGCCGGGCCCGAGGAGCGCCGCCAGCGACCCCACGTTTGCGGCGTAGCCCGTGGAAAAGACGACCGCGTTGGGATACCCGTAGAAATCGGCCAGTTCGGCCTCCAGCGCCCGGTGCCCGGCATAGGTGCCGTTAGCCATGCGCGAACCGGTTGTGCCGGTGCCCGCATTGGACAGCGCAGCCCGCCCGGCAGCTATGCCTTCCGGATCGAACGTGAGCCCGAGGTAGTTGTTGGTGCCCGCCAGGATCGTCGGGCGCCCGTGGATGATGCCCTCGGTTGGCGAGTTGAGGCCTTCGATGACGACTCCGGTCGGGTCGATCTCGCCGAGCCCCCGGCGCAATTCGGCAACCTCCCGGAACTTGTCCAGGAGCTTCACGACAGGGCCCTCCGTACGGCTTTCGCCAACTGGCCGATGGTACGCACATCGGCGAGGGCTTCCTGCTCGATGACGATGTCGAAGTGGTCTTCCACTTCCATGATGAACTCCATCACCTGGGCCGAAGCGAGTGCGAGCCCATCGAGCAGATCCGTCTCCGCATCGACCGGGCCTTCCAGGGTCACGGTCTGAGCCAGCACGTCGCACAGGGTTTGCTCGATTGAATCCATCTCACCCACCGTCATACATCTGTTTCAATCCACCGGCCAGGTCGTAGCGGGGACGCCACCCGGTGATCGTGCCGAAGGTGCCGTCGGCGCCGGCCCAGGACTCCCGGGTCAATTCCCGGACCTTGCCCGGCGTCAGCATGGGCGCATACCGAAACAGCTTCGAGGCAGCCAGGTTCACCCGGGCCATGCCGGCCAGCAGTGCGGCCGGCACCACGACCGTCCTGCTGTGGGGCGCACCCGCCGCACCAGCGATCGCGGGCCAATCGTAACCGTCCGGCGTGCCGTCGTCGATCTCGAACCGGCCATGCCGGCAGCGGGACGGATCGCGCAGCCAGGCGATGACCGCCTCCGCAAGATCATCGACATGCAGAAACGCCAGGCGCTGATGCCGGTTCCCGGGAATGACCGTCAACCCGCGCCGCATCCAGTCGAGCAGCGGGCGCATTTCCACTTCGCCCGGGCCGTACACGGCCGGCGGGCGCAGTATCGTATTGTCGAGATGCGGCCAGGCACCGAGCACTTCCTCTCCGGCACGCTTGCTGGAAGCGTAGTCGGACAATTCCGGCTGCCGCGCCGCAAGGCTCGAGATCAGCAGCAGGGGTGGTGGCGGCGCCTGCGCCTCGATGGCCGTACAGAGGTTGGCGACCGCATCGACGTTGACCGCCCGGAAGTCGCTGAAGGTGCGGCCACGCACCGCGCCCGCCAGGTGGACCACCGCATCGACGCCGGCGAGAGCCTCACGCAGGCCCTCCACATCGCTCAGCGAGACACGCCAGGGCTGAATACCGACCCCCAGATTCTTTTCCGAGCGTACGATCGCCCGCACATCGGCACGCAGATCGAGGAGTTTCGCGGACAGGCGCCCACCGATGAACCCGGTGAGCCCGGTGATGGCAATGGTTCCCGGGAGGCGGTTATTCACCTCCGGCTGGATCAGGCCTCCGCTTGTTGACCCGGGAGAGGCCAGCCGTCGGCATCCCAGCCGGTGCGCGCCAGGAAACCGGCCCGCGCCGTGGTTCTCGACAGCTTGCCCGACGAGGTGCGGGGCAAGGTTCTGGGCGGAACGATGTCGACGTGGCAGGGAACACCGAAGTGCTGCCGTACCAGCGAACGGATTTCGCGGGACAGTTCAGGACGCGTGTGCTTGCACTCGACCACCACCACGACCAGCGGGTTGCCACCGGGTTGCGTGACTTCGAATGCCGTGGTCGTTCCGGTGCGCACACCCGGGCAGCTCTCGGCCAGTTGCTCGAGATCCTGCGGCCAGATATTGCGCCCGTTGATGATGATGACGTCCTTGCTGCGTGCGGTAACCACGAGATTGCGGCCGCGGCGGTAGCCGATGTCGCCGGTGTCCAGCCAGCCGTCTTCGTCGAGCACCTCGGCGGTAGCTTCCGGTTCGTTGAAGTAGCCGCGCATGACGCTGGGGCCGCGCACCATGATGCGCCCGCACTGGCGCTCTCCTACTTCGCGCCCCCGCTCATCGCAGATGCGGAATTCGTAGCTCGGCAGCACGGCGCCGCAGTCGACCAGTTTCAGGGCATCGTCGTCCGTGCTGCAGGGCCTCGCCTCTCCGGAGGCGATAACCCGGTCCTTGTCTACATGGTCGATGTGAATGCCGACATCCAGGGGTGCGAAGCTGATGGCCAGGCCGCATTCGGCCATCCCGTAGCATGCGACGAAGGCCTTGGGATCGAAGCCGGCCGGGGCCAGCAACTGGCTGAACCGCTCGAGCAACCTCGGGTCGATGCGTTCGGCGCCCACGCCGGCAACGCGCCAGCTTGAGAGATCGTATTTTTCCTGATCCGCCAGGCGCAGCCGCGTGGCGCACAGGCCGTAGCCGGACGGCGGACAGGACGAAACGGTGCCACGATTGTCGGAGATCAGCTTCAACCAAAGGCGCGGCCGCATGGCGAAGGTGCGCGGACTGAGATAATCGACCGACAAGGCGCGCATCAGGGGAACCAGGACAAAGCCCACCAGGCCCATGTCGTGATAGAAGGGAAGCCAGGAAACGAGCCGGTCGTCGGTACGGAATTGGGCGCCGATATCGGCGATTTCGCGCAGATTGCTCAGTACCGCCCGTTGCGACATCTCGACGCCGCGGGGGAACCGCGTGCTGCCCGAGGTGTATTGCAGATAGGCGGGTTCGTCTCCCGCCAGCGGCTGTGGCAATTCATCCGCCTCCGGCAGGGCATCGAAATCGGCAGCGCTGCCGGCCAGTGCCAGCGACAGCGGCTCGACAGCCCTGTTGAGCAGGTCGACGTATCCATCGGGAGCCACCGCCACGGCGGCGCCGCAGCTGTCCATCATTCTGCGAATCTGGGCTACGTAGGCGTCTCCACCGCCCATCTGGATGACCGCCGGCAGCGGCACCGGGATGAAGCCGGCGTACTGGGCGGCGAAAAAGAAACGGTGAAAAAACGGTGCGGTGTCGGCGATGATGGCAACGCGCGAATAGCGCGGCAGCCCCAGGCCCGTCAACCGCCGGGCGAGGCATAGCGCGCTCGCGCGCAACTCCTCGTACGGCAGCACGGCTTCAAGCCGGCCAGAGCCGTCATAGAAGTTGTATCCGCTACGGCCCGCAGCCGCGTAGTTCAACGCGTCAGCAAGCCCCTCGAATTTTCCGTTGTGTAGTGGTAACCCACTCTCCGTCGGGGTCGCAACCATAACTGCCAACGTTCGTTTATATTTTTAAAATGAACAAATCGGCGGAATGACCTTGCCTACATTCCAACCATCCTGTGCCAAGCGTGCCAATTCTAAAACAATGTCCCGCCAGATTCGACCCATGGTTGAGCCGAAGTTCGGGACGAAACCCATCTCGCAAAGAGTTGAATCCTATCGTATTCACGGTCAGGAACCAAGCGCTTGAGAACGCCGCGCAGGCCCGCCCGGACGTGGCCCGCCAAGCTGCAGGTGAGGTTTCATGCGGGTTTCCGCGGGCACGGCACGGATAGACGGCGCTCCTGAGTTATACTGCAACCTGATCGAATACTCCGGCCACCCCTGACCAGTGCCCGCATTTTTCTCGAACAGGCGGTATCGGGCTGCATCCGCCGGACCCAGACAAGAGCACGCCGAAATTTGAACAGATCGCTTATCGCAGGCGCGTGCGCGCTTGGCATTGCGTGCGCCCCACACGCCACGGCCCAAGCGCCCGATACGCGACAGGTCATGCGTGCCACGGCCATCGAGGCGCCGCCCGAACTCGACGGGCTCGTTCTGGATGACCCGGCCTGGGCCAGCGTCAGGCCCGCTTCCGGATTCAGGCAAACCAGGCCGGACGAAGGAGCGCCCGCCACCCAGCGCACCCACGTCTACGTGGCCTTCACCGACGATGTCCTGTACATCGCCGCGGTCTGTTACGACGACGACCCGTCGGCCATCATCGTCGCCGACAGCCGGCGCGACAGCAACCTGACCGACACCGACAGTTTCCAGGTCATCCTGGACACCTTTCTCGATCGCCAGAACGGTTTCGTGTTCGGTACCAACCCGGCAGGCATCCAGTACGACGCCCAGGTGACCAAGGAAGCCACGGGGGGCCGCCGCGGAGGCCTTACCGGCTTAAACCTGAACTGGGACACCACCTGGTCGGTCGCCAGCGCCATCACGCCCATCGGCTGGAGTACAGAGATCGCCATTCCCTTCAAGTCGCTGCGCTACGCGGGCGGCGACGAGCAGTCCTGGGGCATCAACTTCCAGCGCAACATCCGCCGCAACAACGAGGAAACGTTCTGGGCGCCGCTGCCCCGCCAGTACAACCTCTACCGGGTCTCCCTGGCGGGCACGGTGGCAGGCGTCGGCCTCCCGGCGCAACGGAACCTCAAGGTAACCCCTTATGGGCTCGGCATGGGGACCCGTGGCGGTGGCGTGGACGGTACCGACAGCGAAGGGGAATTCGGTGTGGACATCAAGTACTCCGTCACCCCCAGCCTGACACTGGATGCCACCTACAACACCGATTTCGCCCAGGTGGAAGCCGACGATGTGCAGGCGAACCTGGACCGTTTCAGCCTGTTCTTCGAGGAGAAGCGCCCCTTCTTCCTGGAAAACGCCGGCCAGTTCACCGTAGGCAACCCCGGGGAGGTGGAACTGTTCTTCAGCCGCCGCATCGGCATCGCCGACGACGGCACCCCCATCCCCATCGAAGGGGGCCTGCGGCTGTCCGGCAAGGTCGGCGCCCGAACGAACGTCGGGCTGCTGCACATGCGCTCCAAGGCCATCCAGGGCGCAGCACCCCGCAACGACTACTCCGTAGCCCGCTTCAACTACGAACTCCCCAATCGCTCCGGCATCGGCGTACTGGCGGTCAACCGTCAGGGCGACGGCAGCCACCTCGTGGCGAAAGGCGACGATCACAACCGCACCTACGCCATTGACGGCCGCTGGGGCATCGGCGAGCACATCAACCTCAACGGCTGGTTCGCGAAGACCGATTCCCCGGATTTGGCCGGGGACGATCACGCCTACAAGGTGGAGGCGCGCCGCTCGACGGAGCGGTGGTCACAAAGCGTCACGTTTACCGAAGTCGCCACCAACTTCAACCCGGAGGTCGGCTTCCTGGCGCGCAACTCCTACCGCCGTGCAGGTGCCTACGTGCTGCGCCGCATCCGTCCGAGCAACCTGCTGGGGCTGCACGAAATTCGCCCGCACATCGGATATTTCGGCTATTGGGGCTACGAGGACGACTACCACGAGTCGAACTGGGTACACGTCGACACCCACTGGGAATGGAACTCGGGCCTGGAAATCCACACGGGCGTCAATTTCACCCACGAAGGCGTCCGCGAACCCTTCGAGATCGTCAGCGGCAAGACCATTCCCGCTGGCGACTACGACCATGCCGAGGCCCAACTCGTGTTCCAGACCGACGAGGCCGCACCGTTGAGTTTCCAGGTGAGATCAAAACTCGGCGGACGCTTCGGCGGCGACCTGATCAACGCGGAACCGCTGTTGCGTTACCGCATCGGCGAGAAGTTCACCTCGGAGCTGTCCTGGAACTACAACCACTTCAAGCTGCCGAACACCCGCTTCCGGGTCAACGTGGGCCGTCTCAGGGCCACTTATTCATTCACACCGAGCATTTCGCTCCAGGCGCTGGTGCCGTACGACGACCGCAACGACACCGTGGCGGCAAACCTGCGCTTCGCCTGGCTGCAATCGGCGAACACCGGCTTCTTCCTGGTCTACAACGAGTTCGACGAGCGCGGTCTCGGCCCGCCGCGCCGCGAACTGGTCCTGAAATACAGCCGCATCCTGGACCTCCTGTAGTGGCGCAACCGCTTCAGGTAAGGAATACTTTCCCTATCCCATTCACCCTTCGAGACGAGGAGCAAATGAAATCACGTCGTACCTTCCTTAAGTACAGCACCGGCCTTGCAACCATCCCGCTGCTCAACGTGCTTGGCACAAGCTCTGCCTGGGCGGCGGGCGAGGTAAAGATCAGCGAAGACGACCCGCTGGCGGTCGCCTTCGGCTACAAGCACGACGTCGCTGACGTGGACACTGCAAAGTTCCCGAAACGCGCGGCTCCCGCGAACGCCATGTTCCCCGCCGGCGCCGAACAGTTCTGCGACAACTGCGGCCAATACGCGGAAACCGAGGAAGGCTGGGGCACCTGCGTCATACTCCCAGGCAAACTGGTCGCCGCCAAAGGCTGGTGCAATGTTTGGGTGCCCATCCCCTGATTCGGATTTGATCCACGGAACGGCCGCCGCTCACGTTGACGGCGGCCCCCCCGGGCACGCGCCCGTCAGAAGATGTTGGTGAAGAACTCCATGCGGGTCAGCCAGGTGTAGTCCGCCTCGCCGGCCATCAGACCGACCAGCACGATAATCACCAGCGGCGGCACCAGGATGGCGTAGATCAGCGCCATCCGCTCCCACATCATGTGCATGAACACTGCCACGATCAGCCCCGCCTTCAGCATCATGAAAATGATGATGAGGCTCCAGCGCAGATACCCCTGGAACGCCATG